>JAFQND010000037.1 GCA_017396055.1 Oscillospiraceae bacterium | reverse complement strand
GATATCGTGCTGGGTATAGAAGGCGACGACACGGCGGCCGGTGGTACCGGAAGTGGATTGAATACGAACACAATCAGCCAGAGGCTTTGCCAGAAGGCCGTAAGGATAAGCATCTCTGAGGTCGGCCTTGGTCAGGAAGGGAAGCTTATGCAGGTCAGCGGTGGACTTGATATCATCGGGAGAGACACCGGCTTCATCCATTTTCTGTTTATAATAAGGGACATCTTTGTAAACGCGGCGGACGGTCTCCACCAGACGCTCGTCCTGCCAGGCTTTGATCTGCTCGGGCGAAGCGCACTCAATTTCAGGCTGGTAATAATTCTGTGACATATAGATTTTCCTTTCTCTTCGCAAAACGCCGGTGCGCAGGCAGTTTCACTTTATTGCTTTATAGTATAACATCTTTAAAGCGCCGCGTAAAGGTTTTTTTGCACAAAACTGGTGATATTTTTATATCTAACTATTATGAAATCCCGTTTGCTCTCGCGCGTTCTCCGTGTTATAATCAAAGCAGAATATTCCAAAGGAGAAATGCCCCATGACAAAAATCGGCATACAGATATCCAGTCTCAAACCCTATCTGCAGACCGAAAAGGATGTATATGAAACCTTCCGCAGGCTGGGCGAAATGGGCTGTCAGATGGTTCAGCTGCAGTGGATCAATCCTTCGATCCCGGCAGAAATTATCTCGGATGCTCTCAAACAGGCAAAACTTTACACCGTCTCCACCCAGGATTATTATCAGGAAGTAACTGCACATCTCGACGAGACGATCAGGCTGAACGAACTTTGCTGCAGCAGCCATATCTGTGTCAGCGGAATACCGGCAGAATACCGTTCCTATGACGGCTGTATCGCCTTTGCCGGCGAACTGAACGCGCTGAGCCGGAATCTGGAAGAAAAAGAGATGGTTCTTTCCTTTCATCCGAGAAAACAGGAATTTGACCTTTTTAACGGTATCCCGGGCGTGGAGCTGATCATGTCGCATACCCGAAGTGAAGTTTGTCTGGGGCTTGATCTTTACCATGTACAGAAAGCGGGGCTGGATAGTGCCGAATGGATCCGCCGCTATGCATCCCGTATCGATTTTGTCCACTTCAAAGACTATGTCCGTCTTCCTGACGGCAATGAGAAACTGGTCCCGGTGGGGCAGGGCGACATCGATTGGCAGCCTGTGATAAAAGCCTGTCTGGAAAAAAATATTCCCTGGGCCTTTGCCGAACAGGAGACCTGGGACCGCGATGCTTTTATCTGTATGCAGGAAAGTTTTCATTGGCTCGTCGGCCAAGGTTTTTGTCCGTAAAATAGCACGAAATTTCCTAAAACTGAAACGATATTGATATTTTTGTGGATTTTGAGGGACAATCATGTTATACTGACCTTGAAATCTATGCTCATTTAAGAAAGGAATGAAAACCATGGTCAAAGATAAAGCGTTTTATAAAACTTTGTTCCTTGTAGCACTGCCTGCGGCGTTTCAGTCTCTGATCTCACTGGGTGTCAACATGCTGGACAATATCATGGTCGGCACGCTGGGTGATGTCACCCTGGCATCCGTCTCGCTGGCAAACCAGGCCACCGCTCTGCTGGGCTTCATCATCAACGGTCTGGCCGGCGGTTCTGCCGTACTGGTATCGCAGTATTGGGGCAAAAAAGACCTTGTACATATCCGTCAGACATTCGGCGTTATCCTTCGCTTTGCCTTCTGTGTCATCATAACCGTCTCGGCCCTGATGTTCCTCTTCCCCCAGGGCGCCATGCGCATCTTCACCACTGATCAAGCTATGATCGAAGAAGGTGCAAAATATGTCCGTATCGTCTGCCTGTCCTATATCTTCTATGGTCTCGCCAACAGCATCATCACCATGCTTCGCTGGATCGAAGTCATCAAGGTAGGCATGCTGATCTCCTCCATCTCGTTCTTTACCAACCTGACCTTCAACTATGTGCTGATCTTCGGCAAACTGGGTCTGCCCGCCATGGGCATCAAGGGTGCCGCACTGGCCACTGTCCTTGCCCGTATCGTTGAGTTCGGCATCGCTGCCTATTATCTGTTCGTCAAAGAAAAAGTCCTGCGCATGCGGATAAAAGATGTCTTCACCCGCAACAAAGAGATGTTCCGCGACTTTGTCAAACACTCGCTGCCCATCGTACTGGGCGACCTGCAGTGGGGCATCGTCGGTACCGTCAAGGTCATGATGATCGGTCGTCTGGGTGTTACCATGACTTCTGCCAACGCCATCGCCGACGTTGTCCTTTCGCTGGCTATGATCTTCACCAATGGTCTGGCACAGGGTGCAATGGTCGTCATCGGCAAAACTGTCGGCGCCAAGGAATACGACAAGACCCGTCAGTACTCCAATACCATTCAGATCATGTTTGCCATCATGGGTGTCTGCGCCGGTCTGCTG
>JAFQND010000348.1 GCA_017396055.1 Oscillospiraceae bacterium | reverse complement strand
GCTGGGCCTCGGTCAGCCGCAGATAAGCGTCCAGCCCGGGATGGGAAAGGTCAGTGAGTTCAATGATCTGGGGCATAACGTCCTCCTTTGGTTATGCAAAAATGCCGGGAATCGCTCCCGGCATTTTCTGCGGTTATGGACGGGCGGTAAACCGGAAGACTTCTGCCGGTGTGCCGTCGTCGTAGGCTGCTTCTTCGCTCATGACCATGGTGAAATCCGGGTCCTGCGCGGCGATCACCTTGTCCCAGAAATGCACCGATCCGCGGTTTTCCGGGTGGCGCTTTAGCTCCCAGACGCCGGGCAGCCGGTCAAAGACTGCCTTTGCAGCCGTACTGCCGACGCCGCGCCGCCGGTATTTGTACATGACGAAAAATTCGCTCATGCAGTACTGCGCATCCTGAAAGACTTCCATGAAATTACCGACCATGGCAAATCCGGCCAGTTTTCCATCTACCCGGATGAAAAACGGATACCGCCCTTCCTCGGTCCAATAGCAGTCAAACCAATCATAGCCGTACAGTCCCAGCGGATTCACGTCCCGGTTATCGTACTGAGAAAATTCATAGTCATATTTTTCCATCAGATTGCGCAGGATCTCTTTTTCGTCAACGGAAACGGGGTCGAGGGTAATCTTCATCGGAAATCTCTCCTTTCTTCACTTATCGGATGACCAGATCTTCACTTATCAGATGACCAGACTCATCATCAGAGGGACAGTCAGAATGCCGATCACGTTGGAAATGACCGCCATCGAAGCACCCAGCGTTTCGTCTCCGCCGTAGGCAGCAGGGAAGACAATGGTATTCAGACCAAGGGGCATCGCCTGCGAGATCATGACAAGCAGCTGTGCTTCGTGCGGAAGCTTCAGCAGAACGGTCAGACCGAAGATGCAAAGGGGCATAATGACCAGCCGCAGCGCAGTCAGAATATAAACACGATAGCGCAGAACAAGTCCCTTCAGATTGAATTTGCCGATGACGATGCCGGTCAGGATCATCGCCAGCGGAGAGAAGCAGTTTCCACAGGCTGCAAGCGCATTGCCGAAGAAGGCGGGCAGCGGGATCTGCAGAAGGCCGATCAGCATACCGATCAGCATATACAGGAAAGTCGGATTTAAAAGCGACTTGAGGGAGAACTTTTTACCCTTCTTGTCGCCGGTCAGCCAGCCTACACCGATGGAATAAACCAAAATGTTCAGCGGCAGACAGAACACCAGATACTTGAACAGCATCTCTTCGCCCAGAAGTCCCTGCACTAGAGCGTTGCCCATAAAGCCGAAGTTGGTGACAGCGATCGAATAGCGGTAGATGCCGGCTTCGCCTTCCTTCTGAGCAAACTTCGGCGCCAGAATATAGGCGATGATCGTCGTCAGTGTGATAAAACCGGCACAGTATAAGATGAGCGAAAGGTTGCTGACCAGATTGGTCGGGGTGCAGTGCGTCTTAAAGGAATTGATGATCAGCGCCGGTACACAGAGATAGTTGATCAGGCGGGAGATCGTCGTGTC
>JAFQND010000036.1 GCA_017396055.1 Oscillospiraceae bacterium | reverse complement strand
TTCAACGCCGAAACGGTTATCATCGGTTTTGTGTCCGGTCTGATCGGCGTCACGTTCACCTGGCTTGCCTGCTTCCCGATCAACGCGATCATCCAGCATCTGACCAAGATCGAGAATCTGGAAGCCTATCTGCCGGTGCCGGTGGCGCTGATCCTGGTGGCCATCAGCATGCTTCTGACGGTATTTGCCGGCATCATCCCGTCGAGAAGTGCCGCGAAGAAAGATCCTGTTGTGGCGCTGCGCTCTGAATAAACCAAAAAGCCTCCCCTGGAAAAAAGGGAGGCTTTTTTATATGCTTTTGTTTCAGCGGATCATATCGATACCCTGACGCAGCTGGTCGGCGCTGATGGCGCCGGGAGCATAGGCAACGGCACAGCCGTTGGCATCGATAAAATAGGTGGTGGGGAGGGAAGAGGCGCCGTAGGCTATGGAGGCGGCGAGTGCTTTGTCATAGTAAACGGGGAAGGAGTAGCCTTTTTCATCGATAAAGGCAGAGGCCGTTTCGACAGTCTCCCGTTCACCGTCGGTGGAATTGAGCATGATGAACTGTACTTCGCCGTCCAGTTCGGCACAGATCTCATCAAAGTCGGGCATCTCGCTCTGACAGGGGCCGCACCAGCTGGCCCAGAAGTTGAGAACGATGGGTTTGCCGAAGAATTCGGACAGCTGTACCGTGGTGCCGTCGGCATTGTAAAGGGTCACATCGGGGACCTGTACCTGTTCTTCTGTTCCAGAGGAGGAATTCTCCGCAAGATTATCCGGGGTCATTCTGCCGCCCAGTTTACCGTATAAAACGGCGGCGACGGCGATGATGGCGGCAAGCACAGCCACAAGGACCACGAGCAGTTTTTTGTTATTCATAGATCTCTCCTTAACTGAGAAATGCCAGCAGCCGGCCCAGAAGACCGGTAGCCATGGCGGCTCCGACGACGATCAGCAGGATACCGCTGACAAGATTGATGATGTGATAATGGGACTTGATCCAGCCGAACGCCGAGCGCAGCTGGTCGATCAGCACGGCACTGAGGATAAAGGGAACGCCCAGGCCGACAGAATAGCATAAAAGCATCAGTACACCGACGAGCGTGCTGCCCTGCTGGGAGGCGAGAGCCAGCGCCGAGCCGAGAAAAGCGCCCACACAGGGGGTCCATCCCACCGAGAAGATGATGCCGAACAGGACGGAGGAGAAAAAGCCAAGATCGTGAAGATCCATCTTTTTCCGGTTACCTCTGAAGAGTTCAAAGCGCAGCACACCGAGAAAATTCAGACCGAACAGAATGACAATACAGCCTGAAACGATGTTGACGGCTGTCTGGTGGCTGGAGAAAAAGCGGCCGACCGTTCCGGCAAGGGCGCCCATGGCGGTGAAGAGAAGGGTGAATCCCAACACAAAGCCGAGGGCATTCGCCAGAGTCTTTTTGGCGCTTCGTTCGCCGCCGCCCGCAAAATAAGTCACATAGATCGGCAGCATGGGCAGAAGACAGGGGGAGATAAAGGTGATGATACCCTCGAGAAAGACGATGAGATACTGCATATCGTTACTCCAAAAGGCTTGTGATGATCTCACGCTCGATGCATTCCCATTTCAGGCGGCGGTCAGCCGGCATCCGACAGGAGAAATCGCTTTCACTGTTGAGGGTTCCGCTGTAATCATAACGGCGGAGGGTCTCTTTGAGATCGTTCCAGTCACCGCGGCCGGTATAGGGCAGCAGGTGAAGATCGTGACCCGGGGCAGAGTCATGCAGATGGAGCGTTCTGATCCGGCCGCCCACTTCGGCAAAGAAAACGGAAGTTTTTCCGCCGCAGAAGAAGAGAAGACCGGTGTCGAGACAGACCATCAGCTTGTCACAGCCGACCTGTTCGAGCATCGCTTTCATCTCTTTGCCGTTGGTGATGAATCCGCATGCGGGCATATTTTCCAGACAGATGACCGTCTTTTTTGCCGCGTCACAGAGCCGTCTCAGATAGCGGATATTCACATCTTCGGTGAAAGCGGGATCGGGATCTTCGGTATTCCAGTTATAGAAAAAGGGATGGACGATGGTATAGGGGATATCCAGCTCGTCGGCGATGGCGATGCAGCGCTCGATCTCACAGATGCGGTTTTCCACCGCTTCGGGTGTACTGTTCTGAAGGGCAAAGGACATGGGTGCGTGGCACTGACCGATCACAAGACCGGCGCCGCGTGCAGCAGCCGCGACCTCATGGATATAGTTTTCGTTTTCGATAAGCCGCTCGGGGAAACAGGTCTCGTTCAGATCGACTGCCTGCCAGCCGGCGGCGGCGAGCATCCCATAATATTCCCCATGGGAAAGACCGGGGTTTTTTGTATTTCTGCTCAGGATCATACTTTCACCTCTGAAAAGGGGTTTTTATCATCATAACACCAAAACTGAAAAAGCACAAGTGTTTTCGGGCTTGACACACCTTTGGCGATGCGCTAAACTGAAACCAGCTGAATATTTCTTTCGGAGGTTTGGTTATGAATAAGGTAATTTTAGTTTCTATTGACGGCATGCCCCTACATCAGCTTCGCTGATGACTTGGCAAGAAGCCTCGCGGTCCGACGAACCGCGAGGCTTCTTGCTTATAATTCAGAACTTTGTTTTTTCTAAGGAGGAGTTTATATGAATAAAGTGATTCTGGTTTCTATCGACGGTATGAGGCCCGACGGTGTGGCAAACTGCGGCAATCCTTTTGTGGAGGAGCTGAAAAAGCGCGGCAGCTTTAC
Organism: Oscillospiraceae bacterium; assembly: GCA_017396055.1. GTDB lineage: Bacteria > Bacillota > Clostridia > Oscillospirales > Ruminococcaceae > Faecivivens. The sequence goes on along the minus strand of JAFQND010000036.1, from coordinate 3,080 downwards.
GCTTGATGCCCGTACCGTTTTTCCTTCGGTGACACTGCCCTGTCATATGTCGCTGTTCCACAGTGTTCCGCCCGAACGGCACGGCATCACCACCAACCTGTATATGCCCCCTGTCCGCCCCATCAACGGTCTGTTTGAACAGGTCAGCAATGCCGGCGGCAAATGCACCATGTACTTCGGCTGGAATCCGCTTCGTGATGTGGCAAGACCCGCTTCTCTTCTGGCGGCGGAATATCTCAATGCCTATTCGGAAGAACACACCGACGGCATTCTCACCGACCGGATGATCGCCTATACCGAAAAGATGAAGCCTGATTTTGTTTTCCTTTATATGGTCGAGACGGATGAAAAGGGCGGCCACGATTCCGGCTGGATGAGTGAGACTTACCTCGACTATATCAGCCATGCCATTGGCAACGTCAAGCGGGTGCTGGAGAAATTCGGCGATGAATATACCGTCATCGTCACCGCTGACCACGGCGGTCACGACCGCGCCCACGGCACCGATCTGCCTGAGGATATGACCATCCCCATGTTCTTTGTGGGTAAAGACTTAGTCCCCGGAAAAGAACTTACCGGCGTGAGCATCATTGACCTTTCACCCACCGTCGCCGACGTGATGGGTGTGCCTGTCGCCCCCGAATGGGAAGGAAAGAGCCTGAAATGAACATCAAGCTTCAATGTACAAAGGACTCCTTCAGAGGCTCGACCCACGCCTGTGTTTCGGACTTTGATATAAACGAAAACTTTGAATCGCTGGCTGAGTTTTTCGCTGCTTTTGGGCATGTGCTGTCATAAGAGGAATATTTCAGCGATGGTATCGATGATGACAATTGGGATGACTATGTCATCTGGGCTGACGGAAAAATCGTCTCCCGCGCCGCCGTGTGGAAATACAGCGATACGGCATGGGAAGTCGCGGCGGTGTCCACTCTGCCGGAATACCGGTGCAGAGGTTACGGCGAAAAAGTCGTCAGCCATTGTACGGCTATCATTCTGAGCGCCGGCAGGGTCGCCACCTGCACCACAAAAGATACGAACACCGCCATGAGAAGGACGGCTGAAAAGGTCGGGTTTGCTGTAACAGAGTGAGTTCAAATGTCTCCGGCGTGATGGAAGTACCTTCTTCGCTCGAATGGGAAGGGAAGAGTTTAAAGTAAAACGACAGATTCTGATCCGGTAAAAGGGAGTGATTGTGTGAAGAAATTGATTGCTGTGATCCTGTTTCTGGTTTGTACATTTGGCCTGGTTAGCTGCAGCAGCGGAGAAAAGCATACAGTTGAAATCGTCATACCGGCGGGCAGCACAAGAGCTTTTGTTTATTCGGATGAAGAAATTTCTCCCCGGAAGGACTATATTATAGTTTCGGCTGGAGCCGGTATTGCTTCTACGCAGGTCGTTTTGGCGCCTGCTGGAACGGACGGGCAAAATACTTATGAGCCGGTAACGGTAAAACAAAGAGAAGCTGCCAGAATAAGTGCCGAGAAAGGTGCATGGTTCAAAATCGGTGTGGGTATCCTGAATCCGTCGGACCGGGATATTACAGTATCGGTTGAAGTCGAGAACGTGGACATCCGAATCGAGTAAAGCTTTTTTCTGTTATTGGAATCCTGATTCCTAACAAAAAGTCCCCTCCAGAAGAGGGGACTTTTTTACTGTTTTCTTTTACAGTACGCCGTGCTCGAGGGTGGGATCCATGGGAGCCTCACGGTCGAAGTGGGAGGTGAGGACATAGGGCTCACCGGTCTCGGCACTCTTCATGATGCCGGCCATGGTTTCCAGAACGTGGAAGGTCTGTTTGGAGGTGGTGCGTCCGGGACGGCCGGTCTCGATGGCTTTTGCCAGATCATCCAAGCCCAGGCAGCGGGAGTTCTCGGCATAGTCGAACTCGACAGGATAGGTCTCGGTCTCGCCGGTCTCACCGTTATAGAAGACGATGTCGCCGCTGAACATGTTGGGGTCGGGGACATAGAGGGTGCCCTTGGTGCCGTAGATCTCGATATTGGTCTGTTTGGACTGATAAACGTCAAAGCTGGTCAGCAGCGAAACGGTGATGCCGCTGTCGAGGGTGATGAATGCCTCGATATGGGTGGGGGTATTGACCTCGATGATCTCGCCCACATGGGGTTCGGCGGTGATGAGGCGGGTATCATAGGCAGTGTGGGAATAACCCATGACCTTTTTGATACCGCCCAGCATGTTGATCAGTGCAGTGAGATAATAGGGTCCCATGTCGAACAGGGGGCCGCCACCGCGCTGATAATAAAAATCGGGATCGGGATGCCAGGTCTCGACACCGTGGCTTGCCATGACAAGACGTCCGCCGATGGGAGTGCCGATGAGGCCTTCGTCGATCAGTTTACGGCAGGTCTGGATGCCGGCGCCCATGAAGGTGTCGGGTGCGCCGCCGATGAGCAGACCTTTTTCTGCGGCGATCTTCACAAGCTCTTCGCCCTCGGCGAGGTCAGCGCCCAGAGGCTTTTCGGAATAGACGTGCTTGCCGGCCAGCAGAGCTGCCTTGGAGACGTCATAGTGCTGATAGGGTCTGGTCAGGTTGAGGACGATGTCGATCTCGGGATCGGCAAACAGTTCGTCCATGGTGTCATAGATCTTTTCGACACCCCATTCTTCCTTTGCTTTTTCGGCGCGCTCGCGGATCAGGTCGCAGACAGCGACGAGTTTTACATCCTTGAAGGTCTCAAAGAAGTTTTTCAGATAGATGCCGCTGATGCAGCCGACGCCTACCATACCGACTTTCAACATAACAGAAACACTCCTTTTGTCTTAGTACATTTTAGCGGTGTTTTCGTAAACAGATGCGTCAAGGCCGTTCTTTTCGGCATATTCCTTGCCGCCGGCAGCCCAGAGCATGCCTCTTTCCATCAGCACTTCGGCAGAGGGGGATTTTTCAAAGACATCGTCGTGATGTCCGAGGGAGGTATAGAAGACGCGGCCCAGACCCCAGAACTTGGTCCATGCGACGGGCATGTCGACAGGCTTGTTGGCAGCGTGGAAATAATTGACAACGGGGAAGCGGGTGGTGGCGAGGACCTCGATGGCGGGGTCGATATGCAGATAAT
>JAFQND010000347.1 GCA_017396055.1 Oscillospiraceae bacterium | reverse complement strand
GAGCCTGGTTGATAGCGATCTGCAGACGATGGATAGCGATGGGGTACTCTGCACGGACATAGATGTAGCCCTGGTTAGCGCCGATAGCGTAACCGCAGATAGCCATAGCCTCCAGAACAGCATGGGGGTCACCTTCCAGGATGGAACGGTCCATGAATGCGCCGGGGTCGCCCTCGTCAGCATTACATGCAACATACTTCTGGTCAGCGTCAGCGACCAGGCTCCATTTACGGCCGGTGGGGAAGCCGCCGCCGCCGCGTCCGCGCAGACCGGAATCCAGGATGGTCTGGGTAACTTCAGCGGGTTTCATCTCGGTCAGAACCTTGCCCAGAGCCTGATAACCGTCGGTGGCGATGTATTCTTCGATGTTCTCGGGGTCGATAACGCCGCAGTTTCTCAGAGCGATACGCTGCTGCTTCTCATAGAACTGGGTGTCGTTCAGGGACTTGACGTTGCTGCTGTCGTCAGAAACGGTCTCGGAGTACAGCAGATGTTTTACGATACGGCCCTTGAGCAGGTGTTCGGAAACGATCTCAGGGATATCGTCGGCTTTAACTTCAGAATAGAAGCAGCCTTCGGGGTATACGATCATGATGGGGCCGAGGGCGCACAGGCCGAAGCAGCCGGTCTTGACGACCTTTACCTCAGACTCAAGACCGTTTTTAGCGATCTCAGCCTCGAGGGTGTCGATGATCTGGGCGCTGCCGGAAGAAGTACAACCGGTGCCGCCGCAGACGAGTACGTGGGAACGATACATGTGGTGCCTCCTCCTTACATGTTAGCTACGGTGTATTCTTTGACCACATTGCCGTTTACCAGATGATCGGTAACGACTTTGGCTACCTTGTCGGCAGTCATCTTGATGTAAGTGGTCTTGCTGCCGTCGGCTTCGTAAACTTCGACGACGGGCTCATACTGGCAGATGCCGATGCAGCCGGTCTGGCTGACGGTGACATTGCCGAGGTTGCGCTTGGCAACTTCTTCGGTGAAAGCAGACAGGACAGGGCGTGCGCCGGCAGCGATGCCGCAGGTGGCCATGCCTACAACGACACGGATCTTGTCGCTGTTCTCTTCGCGGATGTTGACGGTGTTCTTCATCTTATCCCGAATCGCTTTGAGTTCTTCCAGGCTTTTCATTAGAAAACCATTCCTTTCCGGGTATTGAATTTTGGTTTAACAGTCTCAGACTGTCAGAGCGGCGGTATTCTCGTCGATCATGTCCCTGATGAAAATAAGCACGTCGGGCGTGTTCAGCGGCACCCCTTCCAGCACAGCGCGGAGCTCTCTGGTATCGAGGGTGAAGCTCTGGTCATCGACCGAGCGGACATAGATAAAGTCCAGGTCCGGGTTGACCGAGATCAGGGAAGTCATGGTGGCTGTCATATCTCCCAGCGGGAGCATATCCAGATGGTCGGTGAAATATCTTGCGGTGGTGGTGGTGCCGACACCGAGCTTGGACTCGATATCAAAACTTCCTCCGGTAGATTCGGCCGACATTCTGAAAAGTGGGACACCCAGACCTACCTTACGGGTGGTGCGGGTGGTGAAAAAGGGATCCTTGACCCGGGCGACCTGTTCTTCGGACATGCCGCAGCCGTTATCGGACACCGAGATCTCCATAAAATGATCGGCGGTGCGTTCTTCGACGCGGATGGTGATCAGGTCAGCGCCGGCGCGGATGGAGTTCTGCGCGATATCAAGAACGTTCAGCGAAAGTTCCTGCAACGGGGTGACCTCCTTTCCACGGGGCAGTCAGGATCAGTCGGCGTATTTTGCCAGAACGCCGGGAATATCGTCGGGAACCAGCTTGCCGTAAACGTCTTCGTTGACCATCAGTACGGGAGCCAGACCGCAGGCACCTACGCAGCGGCATGCTTCCAGGGAGAACTTACCGTCAGCGGTGCATTCGCCGCCAGCGATGCCGAGCTCTCTCTGCAGACGCTCGTACAGATCGCCGGAGCCCTTAACGTAGCAGGCAGTACCGAGGCATACGGAGATTTTGTATTTACCTTTGGGGAACAGGGAGAACTGAGCGTAGAAGGTGACAACGCCGTAAACTTCTTCCAGGGGCAGGTTCAGGCCTTCGGCGATAACGGTCTGCACTTCGATGGGAAGATAGCCGTAAACGTCCTGGGCCTGCTGGAGAACGGGCATCAGAGCACCCTTCTGGTCTTTGTGTGCGGCAATGATCTCCTGCAGCTTCGCAGCCTGTTCAGGAGTGTCAACGAACGCAACACTGGGTTTGATTTTAGCCATAGATAAACCTCCTTGATTTGGCTTGATATCGCACAGACGGCTCCTTCTCTCCAAAAAAGGAGCTCTCCTTCCGCGTTCGGTACGGAGGGATCCGGCGCATATCTGATACGATGTCACTTATAAATATATATGAGGACATCATACATCCATCATATTATAACATTTCGCGTAAAAAAAAACTATAAGCTATTTGAATAACAGAAGATTGTTATTTTTATGACTATTAGCTAAATTAGACAAACTATCCTAGGAAGGTATATTTTTAGTACAGTTCATGGTCAAAATATACGAAAAATTCTAAAAAATGGAAGGGGTAAACCAAAGATTTTTACTGCCGACAAATCAGATAGAAACTTGTGCAATATTAACAATAATCAAAATCGACAGGAAGTAATATTGAAAAGATTCGTAAAATTTGATATAATGACAATATATTGGCGGCTTTTGGATATGCCGGCTGAAAAGCGGTCACGGACCGCCGGGATGCTGTGATTCCGGCCGTGCCTACAGGAAAGGAATGGTCATGAGATGACTGTCAGAGATGTTGCAGAAATTCTGAACGCAAAAGTCCTCAGCGGTGAGGATCAGCTTGATCTTGAGGTGCATGACGCCTGCGGATCCGATATGATGAGTGATGTGCTGGCCTTTGTGAAAAATCAGGCTGTGCTGCTGACCGGTCTGGTCAATGTACAGGTTATCCGTACCGCAGATATGATGGATATTATCTGCATCGTTTT
>JAFQND010000346.1 GCA_017396055.1 Oscillospiraceae bacterium | reverse complement strand
AAGCCGGCAAGCCGGGCGAAACGGTCGTCTGCATCTATGATTTTGCCGCCGACAGCACCTTCCCGCTGGAGATGGTCAGCGGTCCGCAGCAGGGAGCCGTCTGGTATCTGAACGGCGAACTGCTCTATACCTCCTCGGTCGACCGGGTCTGGCATTATGCAAACCCTGTTTATGACCTGGAAGGCATTGCCATTTCCGGCAAAAACCGACTGGTCTCCATCAGCAGCCTGCCCGGATATGCCATCAGCGATGACCTGCCCTGTGCCCTTCTGCGGGGCGATTTCCGGGTGTATGACCCCGCGCTGCTGACTGCGAAGGAAGGCGGGAACCGCATCGCCTGCTGGAACGAGATGGGCTATTATTTCTACACCGGCGACGGTATCTATTCCGTCGGATTCGACGCGCCCGAAAACGCAAGGATCCTTCTGGAACTGGACACCACCGACGCGGCGGAAGTTTTCGTCAACGGCGTTTCTGCCGGCAGATGCCTGTGGGACCCCTATGTGATGGAGCTGACCGACCTTGTCAAGCCGGGCGGCAACCTGCTGGAAGTCCGTGTGACCGGCACTCTCTCCACCTTTGTCTATGACTTTGACCCGTCGGGTCTGAAGGGCCTTCGACTGTATCAGCTGAAATAAACAGAAAAGGCAGACCGTAAAGGCCTGCCTTTTTTATCTCTGTAAAATTTACTCCTCAACAAAAAGCGCATCGAGGGCGCTGCCGTCGGTGCCGGGCATCTCGATCCCCAGTGCCTTTGCAAAGGTGGGCGCTTCATCCACAAGATATGCCTTTGACAGCACGGCTCCGGTTTTCATATGAGGTCCCCAAGCGATCAGTGTGGGCTGCGGTCCTTTTTCGGGCAGATAGCCGTGGGTCGCTTTGCCGAAGCGATAGTCGCTGTTGTCCTGAGGCCGGACAAGGGGACGCACCCAGTCATTGGAGAAGGTGGTGTAGCCGTCGGTCTCGATGACAAAGGAGAATTCTCCGCCCAGATGATGTTTCTCGCGGGCTTCTTTTTCGGTAAAGATCTCACCGATACCGGCAGTTTCGGTGGCTTTGATCTCCTCCAAGGCGGTGCGGGTCTTTTCCAGAGCTTCTTTGTCATCAGGATCTTTCAGATAAACCAGCGCAGACAGACCTCCCGAACGGACAAAGGCGGTCCAGTCGCGGATATTGCCGTTTTCGTCCACGTCGATCAGGCCTTTTTCGGCCAGCAGTACATTCAGTGCGATGCAGCGCCGGATATTCATCTGACCGTGGTCGCTGACCAGGAAAAAGTCGGTCTTGTCAAGGATGCCGGCGTCATCGGCAGCTTTCATCAGCTGGCTCAGCCAGAGATTGGTCTCATGCAGACCGGAGGTGACTTTCGGCGAGAAAAGACCGGTCTGGTGGCGGTAACCGTCAATGTTGGCAGGGTGGATCATCAGAAGGTTGGGCTTGAACTCGGTCAGAATGTCACAGGCACACTGCATGACAAAGGCGTCCGCCCAGGGATGCTGTCGGTGACGGTTTTCCAGCATCTTCAGGTTGGGCTTTGCGATTTTTTCGATCACTTCTTCGCTGGAACCGGAGTCCCGGAAACACTGCTCGGAGGATTCGCCGTTCTGAGGCCAGTATTCATCGATCAGATAGTCGATATTGGGGTCCTTTCCGGTGACAGGCCAGAAGACCGCGGCGGTGGTCAGACCGTTTTCTTTTGCATAGTCAAAGATGGTTTTTTCTTTGACCGCGTCACGCATATGGATCCACGGACCGGAACGGACACACATCAGCTGCTGTTCGTTCTGAACGATGCCGTGTCTGCCGGGATAAACACCGGTCATCATGGTGGTGTGACAGGGATAGGTGATGGTGGGATATATCGACTGCACCCGGTCAACGCGGGCGGTCCTGTCCCATACGCCGGCGAGGGCGTAAAGCTGTGACATAGTCTCTACATCTTCGAAGATCATGGCGTCTGCAGAAAGGACAACAACATAACGATCTTTCATGAGGATGCCTCCTTCTTGCCCGGTGGCGGGCGGCATTTTTCACCGTCATTATATACCCGCCGCGGGTGTAATGCAAGAAAAAGATACAGTAATTTCGTCAAAATTCGGCTTGTGCCGCATCGCTTCGAAAGAGTATAATAGGAAAAACGAAACCGTTTATGCCTGAAAGGAGTATTTTATGTATCAGCTTTGGGAAGTACTCAACCACCTGAAATCCTGCAGATGGATCGACCTGTCTCATCCTCTGACCAATGAAAGCCCCTATTGGGCCGGTATCCCCGAAGGATCGGTCGAACTGGGCAAAGTGGTCTATGACTGGGGCAATCCCATGCTCGACTGTCAGATCCAGACCTTCAAATTCCCCGGTCAGTTCGGCACCCATATCGATTTCCCCGGCCATTTTGTCAAGGGCAGAGAACTGTCCGAACATTACAGCGTACAGAATATGATCTATCCGCTGGTGGTCATCGATATCACCGCCAAGGTCGCCGAAGATGTTCATTATGCTGTCACTGTCGATGACATCAAGGCATACGAAGCGAAATACGGCCCCATTCCCGACGGAGCTTTTGTGGCGCTGCGGACCGACTGGTATAAGCGCTGGCCGGATATGGAAGCCTTCAGCAATCTGGACGAAGAAGGCGGCGAACACTGTCCCGGCTGGTCTTTGGAAGCACTGAAATATATCTATGAAGTACGCGCTGCCGCTGCCAACGGTCATGAATGTCTCGATACCGACGCAAGCCTGTTGGCTGTTGAAGCGGGCGATCTCGCCTGTGAACGCTATGTGCTGGATAAGGGCAGGCTGCAGATCGAGGTACTGAAAAATCTCGATCAGGTGCCTGAGGCGGGCGCGATCCTTGTGGCAGCATGGGCCAATATCGAAGGCGCCACCGGTCTGCCGGTCCGCGTCTGGGCTATCGCCGAAGAATAAGGAAGGTGCTGTTTGTCTTGAATGATATCTCCTACCTGACTGACCACTATGACGAAAAGATCAGACGCATCCTTGAACTGGACGCACCGCTGAATTTTGTCTTTATCACCGATGAGCACAACCGCCTGAATCAGTACGCCGTCAAAAACGGCCATGTGGATCTGACCGATTACGAGCTGGGCATCAATGCCGTCACATCGATCCAGTATATCCTCGACCGCTGTCCGAATATCAGCTGTGTCATCAACGGAGGCGACATCGGCTGTGACTATAACCCCGATCTCAGTGAAAAGCGCTTTGCCCACGAGGAGATCATGGATGCTCTGCACAGCCTTTCTGTTCCGGTGTACAGCTGCATCGGCAATCATGACGATGCCTTGGGATGTGCAAAAGATAAGGGCTTTGATACAAAGGAGCATGTCTTCCTTCCCAAAGATCTGCACCGGATCTGCCTGCGCAATATTCCGGGCGAAGTGAATTACTATTATATCGATCTGGGTACAGAGTGGCGCTTTGTCTTTCTCGATACCAGTGACAAGCCTTACTATATCGATGAAACGGGACAGTATGCCTTCGGCTGGCGGCTGGAAATATCCAATAAGCAGGCCGTCTGGCTGGAGAAGGAAGCGCTTTCCTCCGACCGGAAGATCATCGTTTTCAGTCATTCTCCGCTGTCCAATGCCGGCATGATCGGCACGGAAGGTGCGCCGGATCTGATCAAGCCCTATGATGATCTGCTGAACAGTTCCAGAGTGCTCCACGCTGTCAGAAACTGTCCCAATGTTGTGGCGATGATCGCGGGTCATGTCCATTTTGACAACCTTCTTTACGACAACGGTATTCTTTCGATGACGACTCTCTGTTCCTTTGTACAGGAATGGACGCCGCTCTGTCCGAAGCGTGAGATCGGTACCATCACCGAGACTGCCTTTGATGTGGTCTCGATCAGGAACAATATGATGTACATGACCCGTTTCGGCGCCGGCGAAGACCGCTGCGGTGCGCTGCTGCGGCTGATGAAGTGACCAAAGGCCATGCGTTTCGCATGGCCTTTCTGATTTCCCGCTTGACAGTATATCCCTGATATCCTATAATATAGACATCGACATTCCGCCGTGAGGCGGATATTTTTGTGTTCGCGACATTTTAAAAAAATAAAACATGAGGTGATTCTATGGCACAAGCAGCCCCCGCACGGCAGGGTCAGCCGGAGAACAAGATGGGCGTCATGCCTGTTCCGAAGCTCCTGTTTACCATGGCGCTTCCGATGATGATCTCGATGCTGGTACAGGCACTCTATAACATCGTTGACAGTATTTTCCTTTCCCGGGTCAGTGAAGAGGCCCTGACAGCTCTTTCTCTCGCTTTCCCGGTACAGAATCTGATGATCGCTGTGGGCAGCGGCACCGGAGTCGGCATGAATGCGCTTCTCTCACGCAGTCTCGGCGAGAAAAACTACAGCCGGGCCAATCGTGCGGCCATGACCGGTTTGACACTGGTCTTTCTGTGTGCATCCGTCTTCTTCCTGTTCGGCCTTTTCGGCACCGGCCTTTTCTTCCGCCTTCAGACCGAGGATGCCGCGATCATCGGCTATGGTGTCGACTATCTGAGCATTATCAGCATGGGCGCTTTCTTCCTGCTGGGACAGATCATGTTCGAGCGGCTTTTGCAATCCACCGGCAAAACGGTCTACAGTATGATCGCACAGGCAACAGGTACTGTTACCAACATTATCCTTGACCCCATTCTGATCTTCGGATGGCTGGGACTTCCCGCCATGGGTGCCACGGGTGCAGCGGTCGCGACCGTCATCGGTCAGTTCCTCTCCTGTCTGGTAGGTCTCTATCTGAATCTGACCCGCAACAAAGAGCTGACGCTGAAGCTGAAAGGTTTCCGTCTGGAGGGACGTATGGTCGGCCGTATCTATAAAGTAGGCCTGCCCTCCATTGTCATGATGTCCATCGGTTCAGTCATGACCCTGGGCATGAACAACATTCTGATGGGATTTGCTTCTACCGCTACGGCTGTTTTCGGCGTGTATTTCAAGCTGCAGAGCTTCGCCATCATGCCCGTTGTAGGTATGAATAACGCGATGGTGCCGATCATTGCCTATAACCTCGGCGCCCGCAGCAAAAAGCGGATCATGGATACCATCAAGGTGGCGCTGCTTACTTCCACTTCCTTCCTGACCTTTGTCATGATTCTGTTCCAGATCTTTCCCGAGCAGGTCTTCTCCCTCTTTGAAGCGTCGGAGGATATGCTGGCCATGGGTATTCCCGCCCTGCGGATCATTACCCTGCATTTCACCATGGCCGGTTTCGGTGTTATCGCCGGCTCTATCTTCCAGGCGCTGGGCAACGGTATGCTGAGCCTCTTCGCGTCGGCGATCCGTCAGCTGGCGGTGCTGCTGCCTTCGGCATATCTGCTCTCGCTGACCGGAAACGTCAATAATGTCTGGTGGTCTTTTGTCATCGCAGAATTTGCTTGTGTGACTTTCTGTGCCTGGTGCATGAAGAAACTGTACAAAACGGTTATCAAGCCGCTGGACGAGCCTCTTCCCGAAAAAGAATAAGAAAAACGGCGCGGCCTTTCGGCTGCGCCGTTTTTTGCGTTTCAGGGAGTTATCCGAGAATGGTCATCGGAACAAAGATATGGGTGGGACGGTCGGGTGCAGTGATATCGAGGATGATATCATTGACGGCGTCCACGTTTTCGCCGGCGGTGATGGTGAAGGTTGTTTCCGCATTGGCGAGGTCGGTGTCAAGGGCGGTGTTGAAGCTTGACATGGTGGCGGTAAAGAGGCACTTGCGGCCGGAGACCTGCCATCCCTCGGGAAGCACCCATTTCAGGCGGAACTGTCTTGCTTCGGGCAGGGTGTGGGGGAGAATGGTCACTTTGCCGGTCAGGGTCTCGCCGGGGGCGATGACGGGCTGACGGTCATAGGAGATGATCGCTTCGGCAAAGGGCGAGTCGATGCTGAAGGACCAGCGGCTGCGGATGCTCATGCTGTCGACAAAGGCGGTGCCCATATAGTCCTCAGGATTGATGCCGGAGAAATCGTTCTCGTCGCCGACGGTGATGAGATTTTTGGGGGCAAGTCCGGGCTTGTTGTCGGGGATGAAGTCCTGCATGCCGATCTTCATGGTGACGGGCAGCATGTTCAGCACACATTCGGTCAGTTCGGTGCAGCTGCCGGGGAATTTGCCGTGACCGTTCAGGGTGCAGCAGGTAACGATGCTGTCGCCGATGTACTGACGCCAGTCTTCGGGGATGCCCTTCATGCCGTGCATGATGCCTAAGAGTGCGCCGGCGGTAGCACCGGTACAGTCGGTGTCGTCGCCGCAGTTGACGGCGAGGATGACGGATTTCTTGAAGTCGCATCCGCCATAGAGCAGACCGAGGATAACATAAGCTACATTTGCGGGAGCCTGGAACCAGCCGATATCAGCAGACTGTTCCACCAGCATCTGGCGGACGATCTTCCAGTCGGTGCCCTTGTCAAATTCTTCCACGACCAGACGGACAGCCTTGGAAACACGGCATTCAGCGGGGATCTTGGACAGACCGATATCGATCAGCACGCGGATATCCTTGAAGACATAGGCGGCGCTTTCCATGGCAGCCACGAAGATAGCGGCATAGCTGCCCTCGGCAAAACCGTGGTCGACGCTGGCGTCCTCAAAAGCATAGCGGATAGCCTTTTCCACATTGCCGGGATAAAGGCTTGCCCAGATCTCGGTGCGGATCCATGCGCCGTTGGAATCTTTCCAGTGTTCGTTGAACACTTCGCCGGACAGGGGAGGCAGGATGCCGCCGCGCATATTTGCTTTGCCGACACCGTATTCGTTCCAATGGGGTTTGACAAAGCCCAGCCAGAATTCGCCCAGTGTCTTGGAGTTGACGTTTTCGGGACCAAGTTCGTCCATCGCTCTCAGCCAGACCAGCTGCAGGTCAAGGTCATCGTTGGGCAGAGGCTGACCCGGCTCAGAATTAAAACCGGAGATGTCCAGGATCTCACGGCCGCCCTCATAGGGAGTGCCGATGGTACCGCCGATATTCTTGCCCAGCCAGCAGGCATAGATTGAGTCGCGCAGATATTCTTTGGAAAACTTCATGGAAATACCCTCCTGTTCTTGATTTTATTCCCAGTTTTATTATAATAGAGCCATAGGAGAAATTCCTTGCGAAAGAAGGCGAAAATCGTGCGAAATCGATCAATTCTTCCGGCGGTATTTGATTCTACCCGCAGCGGATGGCATCGGAACGGTGCCAGGCCCGGCCCTCTGGAGGTTTTCGAGCTGAATTACCTTCATTATCATGATACACTGGAACTGGGACTTTGTGTTTCCGGCAGCGGCATCTGCAGAGTGGGAGAGACCGACTATCCATTCGAAGCGGGAGATGTACAGGTGATTTTCCCTTTTCAGCGGCATTTGTCCAAAAATAGCGGCAGTGAAAGCAGCCGCTGGTACTGGCTGAATCTGGATCCAGAAGCACTGATCGCCTCCTGGAATCCGGGTGCGGCATCCGGGGTGGAGGAATTGCTCTACCGGCAGATGGGACTTTGCGGTATTCTGAAACCTGCCGAATATCCTTATCTTGCTGAACTGATCACCAGAATTATCCGTGCCGACGCCGATACAGAGGCTTTTCCGGCACACCGTACCGATTATCTTTCTTCCAGCCTGTATCTTCTTTTGCTGGAGCTTTACCGGGTATCACTTCCTCTGGAAAAGCTGACCCTGCATCCCGGAAGACGGTTTTCGGCTCTTCGCCCCGCACTTTCGGCTATTGATCATGGGCTGAACAGCAGTACCGTTCCGTCGGTATCGGAACTCGCGGACCTGTGCGGGATGAGCGAGGCGGCTTTCAGGCGGAATTTCCGCGGCAGTATCGGGCAGTCTCCCGGCGAATACATCGCTTTCTGCCGTGTCCGGCGGGCACAGTCAAAACTGGTTTTTTCCGATCAGTCGGTGCTGGAGATCGCTCTTTCACTGGGATTCGAAGATCCTTCCGGATTTTACCGCTGTTTTCAGAATCAATGCGGCATGTCCCCGCTGAAATACCGCCGGATGTTCCGCAGAACATAACAAAAAAGCTCCCCGGAAGGGGAGCTTTCTGTTTACGGGATATCCTCGACTTTGGCCTCGAGTTTTTCTTCCAGCAATTCGGGATGCCGGAGGAATTTTTTCAGCATTTTCAGTGTTCTGGCAAAGTACAGGCCGTCGCAGATACGTTCGTCCATGACAAGACCGATACCGATGCCTTTTGCGGCTTCCAGATGGTCGCCGACCACAACAGGCTGCATCTTTTCTTTGCCCAGTGCGAGGAAAAGGCTGGTGGTGCCGAAATTATAGGTGTGGTGATAGATATGGTTGATGCCGAGCGATTTCAGGTTGGTAAAGAAGAGGGAAGTGTGCATGGGTACTGCATCGATCAACGCTTTGGGCAGCATATCGTGTTTGTCCATCCACATCAGGATATTGATGACACCGCCGATCAGCCAGCCGGGAAGTTTCTGCATGATGGTCTCCAGCAGTTTGTCGGTGCTGTTTCCGACCGAGTTGGCTGCGGTAGCCAGCTCTTTGGCGATGACATCGTCGATCTTCTGTGCCACTTCAAAGATGCTTTCGGTGCCGTCAAATTCCAGTTTGACGGTGGTGCCGGCGTCCTCTTCGCGGAAGGAACGGTGTACAACAAAGCTGATCCAGATCTTGGGGCGTGCGAAAACTCTGCCGCGCATGATGAAACGGTTCAGCTGGGGGCGAAGTGCAAGGATACGTACCATTGCTGCGAGCATGATACGGGTATAGTCCATTTCAATGCCGTCTGCGGCTTTTTTGGCAATGTATTCATCCATGTGCTTGCAGAGGATCACTTCCTCAAACATGTTCATGGCATCATTGCGTTCTTTCATGATATAGGGCATGACCCGCTGGATAGGCTCCAGAGTGCGGATCAGGCGCCCGTCCGGTCTTTTTCCAAACATGGCGGTCACCTCTTTGGCCATAATTTTGACATATTTACATTATACATGATAAAACGACAAAAGGGAAGTGGATTTTTCAACATTTTCAAATTTTGAGTACAAAAAAATAAAAGGGACCTGTTTGAGATCCCTTTTAAAGCAAATTTTCAGATACCGATCCAGACGGACAGAGCGCTCAAACCCCATCGGATGAGCAGGATGATGATCACCAGAAGAACACTGCTGATGATGCCGTTGAGCAGATTGCGCTGCGCCTTTTGGCGGGATTCGGCGGCATCTTCCTCATTTTTGGGATAACGGGCGACGCGTGCCATGAGCAGCAGGCAATAGAGCAATGCAAGAGCAATGATCACTTCCGAAACAGGAACGATCCAGGGATTCAGCTGCCGGAGAACCGGCTGCAGCATTACCTGAAGGGGATTGACGGCTGCCATGATATCACGACCTTTCGTCTTTTACCATCCGCTTGCAAAGCAGAGATTGAGATCTACATCACCTTGTATACCGTTTACTTTTCCGGCTGAAGTGTACTGCCACATGGAGAAGCGATAGGGGAAATGAGGTTCGCGGCTGTACTGAGCCAGCCAGACGGGATATTCCTGCAGCTCTTTCCACTCAAGCTTGGAGAGGAGCCACGCTGTGTTGCCATAGATCATCGGATCATAGCCTGCCTCGGCGATCCGTTCACAGAAAGCTTTGGCAATGACGGTCCGCTCGGCAGGGGAAAGAGTGTTTGCGCGGGCATCTGCGCTTTCGGTGACGATCTCCATGTCAAAGACGACCGGCATAACTATATCATAGCCTTTAATAGCTTCAAGGAGATATTCGGCTTCTTCGACCGCTTCTTCAGCGTTCACTGCCTGTGAGAAGAAATAAACACCCACCTGCAGACCGTTGGCCAGAGCGCCTTCGATATTCTGTTTGAAACAGGGGTCGGTCATCAGTGTACCGTCGACATAGCCGCGGTATCCCATCCGCAGCATGGCAAAACGGATGCCGTCGCCGCCGACAGCTTCCCAGTCAATGCTGTTCTGAAAACGGGAAACATCCACGCCCAGCTTTGCGGTGTATTTATCGTCTTTATAGCTGTACAGCCCGTCGGTCCGGTCAAGATAAGTCCAGTCATAATCGTGCAGCGGAAGTTCCGGGTCAATCGGGGCATAAACGATGGTGTCGTCTTTGTAGACAACCACATCATCAAAAAAGCGCTGGATAAATTCGGTGCTGACATTATACATGCCGGCATAGGCTTTGAATTCATCGAAGGGGATCGTGGATTCGATGGTATCCTCCAGCTGTCTGTTAAGGTCGGCGACGGCGGCATCATGCCGTTCTTCTGCTTTTTTCAGCTCGCTTTTCAGCTGAAGATTTTTCAGAATGAACACTGCAGTCAGCACAGTGAGAAAAACACAGGCGATACCAAGCAGCGCAGAAAGGATCTGTGAAGCGGAGGGACCGCGTCTTCGCTGCGGCCGGCGGGCAGGAGGAGAGGGACGTTGCGGCTGATTCAATGGTTTTCTCCTTTGGTCAACAGATATCTATTTACTTTAATTATAACGAAAGAAACGTCAAATTTCAATATTTTTTGTATAAAATGTGAGTAATATTTTCTCTTTGTCCTTATGCTGCGGAATATTACTTTGTATAAGTAGAAAAAATTGCCGGATAGGTTGCACTTTTCACATGGATTGTGCTATAATAACCACATGGTATGCGCATTTTGGCGCATAAAACACATCCCCGCCGATGTATGTCTGCGGAAAACAGCAGGAGGTAATTTTTCATGTTGTCCGATATCGAAATTGCGCAGAGCGCGAAAATGCTTCCCATCTCTCAGGTCGCCGATAAGATTGGTATTGACCAGGATGAACTGGAATTTTACGGAAAGTACAAAGCTAAGCTGTCCGATGAACTGATCACCCGTCTGGAGGATCGCCCCGACGGTAAACTTATTCTTGTTACCGCTATCAACCCCACTCCCGCAGGCGAAGGCAAGACCACCACTTCCATCGGTCTGGGCGAAGCAATGGCAAAGATCGGCAAGAAGGCTGTCATGGCTCTGCGTGAGCCCTCTCTCGGTCCGGTCTTCGGCGTCAAGGGCGGTGCCGCAGGCGGCGGCTATTCTCAGGTCGTTCCCATGGAAGATCTGAACCTGCACTTTACCGGCGATATGCACGCCATCACCGCAGCAAACAATCTGCTGTGCGCCATGCTGGATAACCATCTGCAGCAGGGCAACGTGCTGGGCATCGATCCCCGCCGTATCCTCTTCAAACGCTGCCTCGATATGAATGACCGCGCTCTGAGAAATATCGTGATCGGTATGGGCGGCAAGGTCAACGGCGTTCCCCGCGAAGACGGCTTTATCATCACTGTT
>JAFQND010000345.1 GCA_017396055.1 Oscillospiraceae bacterium | reverse complement strand
CGATGACGGTGAATTTGGGAATGACGATGCCGAGAATGGTGCCGAGAATGAGGCCGGCGATGATACGCTTGACCAGACTGATGCGGTTCCAGGCCTGTAATACTTTCAAAATGCTCTTTCCTTTCGTGTCTGTTTGTGCACCGTGGTATCACGCGGCGCAGACCAAAATAGTATATAGGATTTTGTGCTCAAATGGAAGCCTTTTTACATAAAAACGATATATTTTGCAAAAAAAGGCCGTGGGGAAGTCCCCACGGCCTTTATGTAAGCCTGAATTATGCTCTTGCGTCAGCTTCGAGCTCAGCATAAGCTGCACGGAACTGATCGTAGAAAGCGATGAACGGCGGGAAGGAATAAAGATCGTCCCAGGTGAGGAGACCTTCGTCCGGAGTGCAGTAAGCCTGTCTGAAGACCTTG
The DNA here is from genome assembly GCA_017396055.1 of Oscillospiraceae bacterium. GTDB lineage: Bacteria > Bacillota > Clostridia > Oscillospirales > Ruminococcaceae > Faecivivens. The sequence goes on along the minus strand of JAFQND010000345.1, from coordinate 1,099 downwards.
CTGGTCATGAGGATCTTCATCATCTCGGGATCGACCGGAGTGTCGATGTCGGAGCGCAGCGGCAGCGGGTTGGCATCGAACTCATTGATCTTGCCGGTGAGGGTGGTGATGGAGATGGGCATCTGGCCGGCGGGGGCGATGGAGTTGGTGATGGCCCACGGTCCGCGGACAGCGGCGGTCATGATGCTGACATACTTGTCATAGCCCTTTGCGCGCAGGTTCTGATAGGACTTGCGCATAACAGCCTGACCCGCATAGCGGCTGACTTCCTTGGCGTTGGCAACGCCCATAGCTTCGAGATCGGCAGCGACTTTGTCGTCGAGCAGGCCGCCCATGAGGACGACGAAACCGAACTTCTTTGCTTCTGCAAAGAGCTTGGCGTATTCTTCATGCTGGGTGACGGAGAAGTTGAGGGTCATGCAGAGCTTATAGCCTTCAGCCATGAGCTGCTTTGCAGCTTCGACGCCGTTAGCGACTGCCGGGAGCTTGTAAACAGCGTTGGCGTGGTCGACGCCGAGCTCTCTGCGGTAGGACTTTTCCCAGAAACGGACCTGCTCGATCATCTTCTGAGCAGCGTCTTCCGGCTCGATCTGGCGCGGGTCGGTCTGAGTGCAGACGAAGCCCCACTCGCCGCGGGTAGCTTCATAGATCGGGCGAAGCTCACGCATGCTGATGGCGTTGACCTTGGTGAAGATGAGGGAGGTCAGCTCTTCGACGGAAGCCATGGGATTCTCGACCTTGATCTGAGCGAGGATCTCGGCGTACTTCTCGGGGAAGTCCTTCTTGAAGAGGGTGATCTTGCAGGGGTTGGAGGTGACCCAGCGGGCGCCGCGGCGCAGGGAGTGGGTCAGGTTGGAAGCATAGTCGTGGCCCCAGACAACGCTGATTTCGCCGGCGTCGTTGAGTTCACACATTTCTTTGATCTTGCTGTTCTTGATGGATTCCATTTCAGCAACGGTCTCATTGTAGAGTTCTTCGCCGCCGAGCTCCTTGGCAAGAGCGAGGAAACGGTCTCTCTGAGCGTCGATGTCAGCCTGAGTGATGGCACCGGAGATAACGAAGCCTTCGAGGACCCACTTGGTGAGGTAGGAGGAGAGGT
>JAFQND010000344.1 GCA_017396055.1 Oscillospiraceae bacterium | reverse complement strand
TTCTGCCGGTGCTGAAGGGGTCGGCCCTCAAAGGTGAAGGGATCGATGCTCTGCTGGACGCGGTTGCCGCACTCACACCCGAACAGGAAGCCGGCGGTGATTTTTCCGCTAAAGTCTATAAAGTCACTCACGACAAAAACGGCCGCCGTCAGGTCTGTCTTAAGATCGTTTCGGGCAGCCTGACCGCAAAAGTTCCCTTCCTCACCCCCGAAGAACGGGAGGGCGAATTTGTTTCCGACCGTGCTGAGGAGCTCAGGCTGCCTCTGGGCGCCCGCTCTCAGCCGCTGAAAGAGGCAAGAGCCGGTGATCTCTGTATTGCCATGGGTCTGGAATATGCCAGAGTGGGCGACATCGTCGGCGCTTTGCCGGAACGGACCGACCCCTTTTCCATCCGGCCGCTTCTGGCGGCAGGCGTCATCCCGCCGGAAGGGGTAAACGAACGTACTCTGCTGGGCTGGCTGCATATGCTGGAGGACGAAGACCCGCTTCTCTCGGTAAAATGGGACAGCCATCTTTCACAAGCTACCGTCCGCATCATGGGCAGGATGCAGCTGGATGTCCTTCAGGCACAGCTGTTGGAGCGTTTCGGTGCTGCCGTGACCTTCACAAAGCCTCGTGTCCTTTATCTGGAGACCATCGCTTCGCCGGTACACGGATGCGGTCATTATGAGCCTCTGCGCCATTATGCCGAGGTACACCTTCGTCTGGAGCCGGGCGAGCGGGGAAGCGGCATCACCTATGAGAGCGAATGTCCCCACAACGACCTTGCCACCAACTGGCAGCGGCTGATCAAGACCCATGTCTTCGAAAAGGAACATGTGGGTGTCCTGACAGGTATGCCCCTGACCGACGTGAAGATGGTTCTGCTGGCCGGCCGCGCCCATTTGAAACACACCGAGGGCGGCGACTTCCGCGAGTCGACCTACCGCGCCATCCGATATGGCCTGATGCACGCCGAGAATATCCTTCTGGAGCCCTGGTACGGCTTTGAGATCGAGGTACCGGTAAATCTGACCGGCCGGGTGCTGACCGATATCGAAAAGATGAAGGGCCGCACCGACGCTCCCGAGGCATTGGGCGACACCACCCGCATCACCGGTACAGCGCCCGCTTCCGAGATGATGGATTATCCCGATGAGCTCACCTCCTTCACCCGCGGGCAGGGAAGGATCGGTCTGTGGTTTTCGGCCTATGAGCCCTGTCACAACACCGATACCGTCGTGGAGACCATCGGTTATGATCCTGAGCGGGATCTGGACAACCCTCCCGGTTCGGTATTCTGTTCCCATGGTGCAGGCTTTACCGTCAACTGGCGGGAGGCAGGCGAAATGATGCACATCAGACTCAAATGAGAAAAAGAGACCTCTGTTTTCGGGAGGTCTCTTTTTTTATAAACCTCTTGAAAACCATTCTGAAATATGATATAATAACGTCAGATATATAACAATCGTTATTTAAACGGAGGTACCCTATGCCGCCAAAAATTAAGGTCACAAAAGAAGAGATCGTCCAAGCTGCCGTCCGGATCGTCCGCGAAAGCGGTGCCCAGGCGCTCAATGCCAGAACCGTTGCAGCCGCGCTGAACTGTTCCACCCAGCCGGTCTTTTCCAATTTTTCTTCGATGGAGGAGCTTCGTCTGGCCGTTGTGGAAAAGGCAGATCTTCTCTGCCGGGATTATATCAGCCGCGAAACCGAGAGGGGAGAGTACCCCGCCTATAAAGCCAGCGGCATGGCCTATATCCGGTTTGCCAAAGAAGAAAAAGAGCTGTTCAAGCTTCTCTATATGCGCGACCGCACGAATGAACCGGGCGGAAAAAAGTCGGCAACAGATGATCAGATGACTTCTGTCGTGCACGATGCCACCAACCTGGAAGGCACACAGGCAAGTCTGTTTCATCTGGCCATGTGGATCTATGTACATGGTATCGCTGTCATGTTCGCCACGGGATTTCTCGATCTCGAATGGGAGCTTGTCAGTAAAATGCTCACTGATGCCTATCAGGGCCACAGAAAACAATACGGAATGGAGTGACGGAGTTGGAAGCGATCAGAACCGAAAACCTCACCAAAAAATATAAGGATGTGACAGCGGTCGACTGTCTGAATCTCTCGGTCGAAAAGGGCGAGCTCTTTTCACTGCTGGGTGTCAACGGCGCCGGCAAAACCACGACCATAAAAATGCTCTCCTGTCTGACACAGCCCACATCCGGCGACGCTTTTCTTAACGGAAAGAGTATCTGTACCGACCCGGCCGCCGTCAAATCGATCATCGCTGTTTCCCCTCAGGAGACCGCGGTGGCTCCCGGCCTTTCGGTGTGGGAGAATCTCGACCTGATCTGCGGCGTTCACGGTTTTTCGAAAGAGAAAAGAGAGGCCAAGATCGCCGAACTCACAGAACTTCTGGGCCTTGGCTCTGTGACAGCCAAAAAAGCCGGCAAACTCTCCGGCGGCTGGCAGCGGAGACTCAGCATCGCCATGGCGCTGATCAGCGAACCCGAGATCCTCTTTCTTGACGAGCCCACTCTCGGACTGGATGTGCTTGCCCGCAGTGACCTGTGGGACATGATCCGTTCGCTGAAGGGAAAGATCACGATCGTCCTCACCACTCATTATATGGAGGAAGCCGAGGCGCTTTCTGACCGCATCGCGATCATGAAGGACGGCAGACTGTTGATCTGTGACACTGCTGAAGCGATCAAAGAAACAGCCGGCACCGACAATTTCGAACAGGCCTTTGTCCGCATCGTAAGGGGGGACGCAAAATGAGAATGCTGACCTTTGCAAACCGCAATATGAAAGAGATCCTCCGCGACCCGCTGAATCTGGCCTTTGGGCTGGGATTTCCCCTGGTGCTGATCCTTCTGCTCAGTGCGATCCAGGCCAATATTCCTGTGGAGCTTTTTGAGATAGAGCACCTCACCCCCGGCATCTCGGTCTTCGGTCTGTCTTTTCTGACTCTCTTTTCTGCGACCCTCATCTCCCGCGACAGGGGCAGCTCGCTGCTGCAGCGGCTGTATACGACACCGCTGACGCCGGTGGATTTTATTCTCGGCTATACGCTGCCCGTTCTGCCCATTGCCATCGCCCAGTGCATCGTCTGTTATATCGCCGGGGTCATTCTCGGTCTGGAGATCACGGCAGGGATCTTTTATGCCGTTTTGTTCATCGTTCCCGTTTCGCTGCTTTATATCGCCATGGGTCTTCTTTGCGGAAGCGTACTCAACGACAAACAGGTGGGCGGTGTCTGCGGCGCGCTGCTGACCAACCTTTCTGCATGGCTTTCGGGGATCTGGTTTGATCTTGACCTGGTAGGGGGGACCTTTAAAAAGATCGCATATCTTCTGCCCTTTGTTCATGCGGTCGAGCTGGAGCGGGCGGTGCTCTCGGGGAATTTTGCCGATGTCCTCCCGCATTTTCTGTGGGTGTTCGGCTATGCCCTTGTCCTTCTTGCGGCGGCGGTGCTCCTTTTCCTCAGACAGATGAAAAAACAGTGACAAAAGCTCCCGCAGGGGAGCTTTCTGTTTGAATAGAAAATTCAAATGACATATTGAAACAGTATGGACATTTGCCTTCGGAAAGGATATAATATTAATTAGCTAACTATCGAATTTTTTCAAGGAGGAATTCTCTTATGTCACAGAATATCAGCACCCTCGCTCAGAAGCTGTCCCAGAACATCGGCAGCGTCATCATCGGTAAAGATGAGGTCATCCGCAAGATCATCATCTCTCTGCTCTGCGGCGGTCATGTCCTTCTGGAAGACATCCCCGGTACCGGTAAGACCACCATGGCGAAAGCTCTGGCCCGCTCGATCGATTCCAAATGGGGGCGTGTACAGTTTACGCCCGACCTGCTGCCTTCCGAGCTGACCGGCATCAACTACTACAACCAGAAGGAGTCTGCCTTTGTCTTCAAGCCCGGCGCCATCTTTACCAATATCCTGCTGGGCGATGAGATCAACCGCGCCACCCCCCGTACCCAGTCTTCTCTGCTGGAGTGTATGGAAGAGGGTCAGGTTTCTGTTGACGGTGTGACCTATCCCCTTGAGAAGCCCTTCCTGGTCATTGCGACCCAGAACCCCATCGAGATCCAGGGTACCTTCCCTCTGCCCGAAGCTCAGCTG
>JAFQND010000343.1 GCA_017396055.1 Oscillospiraceae bacterium | reverse complement strand
TCACAAACCGCTGAAAACATTTTTTCCAAAATGATCAAAACGATCCTTGAAAGGTCTGAAAGCTGCTGGAAAGCAAAGGACAAAAGGAACGCCGGTCAGAAAAGATCAGAATTTCCCGAAAGAAAATCTTTGGTGCAAGCAAAGAATATCCAAAAGGAAAAAAGATCGGTAAAAGGAAAATTTGAGGAGAAAAGTAAACAGAGGTGAGTCCGATGGAAGAACAGTTCTCCATCAGAGTCATTGAGGTATCTGCAATTTAAACAGACAAGCAAATCTGACGTGCGCTGCTGAATCTCTTTCAAATTCAACACAAAACGAAGAGAGAAAGAAAAAATCGGCAAGTCCCGTTGAACTGAGATTGTTACATGCCGGATCTGTTTAAATTGCCGCTGAAGAACATCTGCCAATGCGAAAGATGCTTCCTGACTCTGATATGTGCAAAAAGATCCGACAATTGAATATAGAAGGCAGAGAAAACCTTCAAAAGAAATCCCGAAAGGGAAGAAGTTTTTCGGTAAGAGTAAAAGCTCTTGGATGTAATAAAACATTCTAAGATGTCAGAAGATATCTTATGATGATAAAACTTCGTGAGAAGGTCTGACAGGGTCAGACAAAGAGTGGAAGAAGCCACATGACCGAACAACTTCAAATAAACCGAGGATATTTGATTCAGATAGATTTCGAAGCAACGTAAACCTGTTGACAAGTCGAAATTGATTCCTGAAACCAAATGGGTAGCACCAATGGACTGAAAAAGCCTTTTGGCATTATAACGGAAAAATGAGTGTCCATCCAACGAGATCAAGTCTCTGAAAAGAGAAACTGTTTTCGGTAACCAAACGGTAAAAGCCAATGTACTGATATGAGAACCAAAAAGATTTTCATCATCGGATGACCGAAAGGTCTGAAAAGGTAAAATCCCATGGACAATATCTGACACCAAAAGCAAAACAGACAAATCAATCTGCTAAGAGCCAATGGTGATTTCCAATGTACTGACAAAACAGCAAGTCGAGGTAAAAGGCAAATAAACGACCTTAACTTTCGACAAAACATGAGTGTTGATCCGTAAATCTTCGAAAAGGGTTAAACCAATGTACTGACTGTATTGGCTGGAAGGCCAGAAATTTCAAACGTAAAGCCCCGATAGCGCTGTCGGGGCTTTTTTCCTTTGTATATGAAACAGAAAGATCCCCGGCTGCCGCAGCGCCGGGGATCTTATTATTCGCTGATCTCAGCCGAGAGGATCAGTTTTGTCCAGTCGGTCTGTGCGGTGGGTTCGCCATAACCGGTCAGCCGTTTACCGGTCAGGTCGCAGTGTTCATAGCTGCAGATTCCCAGAGCAGGAAGCTCCTGCTGATAAAGATCCTGGAAAGCGAGCCACTTTTCTTCATAGCGATAATCGAGACCGCCCGAGGTTTCGGCGAGATATTCTGCCGCTTCGGCGAGTTTGCCGGTCAGCTTTTCGGGACCTTCCCAGGGCATGCCGGACAGTTCATCATGGAAGAAGAGAAGTTCGTATTCGCCGGACTGCAAAATACTGGTCAATGCCGAACGATCCACCGGGCGCATCTGAATGGTCAGCAGATCGCTGTCTTCAGCCACATCGGCAAGGTGGGCCGCCATGGCGGCTGCATCGGGGTCATCCCGGTCAAAGGTCAGTGTCACCGCCGGTTCAGAGCCTGCTAACAGCGTTTCTGCAAGAGAGGGATCGTTCCAGCGTGCGGATTCATGGATCAGATCGAGGCGATAGGTCTTTGTCAGTTCGTCAGAGGGAAGGTTCAGACCAATGATGGGTTCGCCCCATCTTGCCGCCAGAAGTTCGGTACAGTCTTCGGGATCCAGCAGTGCTGCCAGTGCGTGGCGGACTCTCAGAGGAACACTTTCACCGAAAAGAACAGCGCTCAGTACGTTGCTCTGATAGAGATAGTCGGTCATACCGCAGTCTGCGACAGCGTCCCGTGCGGCGGCGATCTCTTTGCCGGAGAGCCCGCAGATCAGGTCATAATTTTCGGGAGCAGAGAGGTTAGCCGTGCTGATCTGCAGCGATGCGATACGGGGTGCTGCGTCTTTTTCCGCCGGAGCATAATAGGGGTTATATTCCAGCGTCAGTACGGTGTCTGTTCCTCTGCCGGAAATATCGGTCAGCATGTATGGTCCCGCAGTTACTGTGGGGAAGAAGCGATAGCCTGTGCTGCCGAGAAGAGTATTGCGCAGCTGGGCTGTGGTCACGCTGTTCCATTCCCAGCCGGAGGCGGTAAGGGCGAGTTCCGGTGCCAGAACAGATCTGGGCAGGGGACAGATATCCACCATGGACATTTCATCGTAATAGGGAAGCTTATCGCCGTCGATCGTCAGAGAGAACTGATTGTCGGAGATCAGTTCGACTCCCTCGAACTGGTTGCTTTTGCCGGAAGCGAATTCTTCCCAGCCTACCAGATGGCTGTATCTGGTATTCGAGGCATTTTCCAGATGAAGAAAGGCATAGGAAGACTGCAGCAATACCGAGAAAACATAATCCTTTGCCGTCAGAGAAGAACCGTCACTGAATTTCAGCCCGTCGTTGAGGGTGAAAGTATATGTGCGGTCACCGTTTTTCTCTTCACAGATATCGACAGATTTCAGCACACCGTCATTATAGACGAGCTCGCCCTTTTTGTCGGTGGTCACGGTATTTCCGCCGAAGATCAGCTTGCTGATATCCGAATCGGTACCGGTAGTTCCCCACGCGTCGGTGAAGAAATATTTTCCCGTAATGGGTGAAGCCAGACCGATCACCGCAGTGCCTTGCGGCTCTTTGGCAGGCTGCTGCTGAGGAGCGGGTGTTTTTCCGCATCCCGCCAGCGCGAGTACTGCCGCCGCGATGAACAGGGTCAACAGTTTCTTCATATCGTCATTCCTTTCGGGTTTGAACAGAGACTATATATTATCAGTATACCATTATTTTGCCGGTCTGACAACATTTCTGAAGCCGGATTTCCCGGTGGCGCGATGGAAAATATACCAAAAATATGCTATACTGATTTTGAAGGAGGGAGCATGATGAAACTTTTTCACGGCAGCACCACCGGCGGCATTACCGTTCTGGAACCGCGATGGGCAGACCACGACCGGCCTTATATCTATATGAGCACCATTGACGTGGTGGCGGCCTTCTATCTCTGCAATGCGGTTGAGCGCCCCTATTACTGGTTCCCTTATGGATTTGACAAAGAAGGCATACCGGTATACAACGAACTCTATCCCCACGCGCTGCGTGAAGTATCCGAAGGAGTCCGCGGCTTTATTTATGAGGTCGAGGCGGAAGAAAGCGATGTGCTGCCCTTTAAAAATATCCCCTGTGCAAGGCTGGGTACCGTGCCCATGAAGGTAAGCACCGTCACAGAGGTGCCGGATGCCTGGCAGCTGATGCAGCAGTATATGGCGGAGGGGAAACTCCGTCTGAGCAGATTCGAGGATAAATCCGAGGCCGAGCTGGAGCGCTGGTGGACGATGCTCGCAGGCTATCTTAAGGAGAAAAAGATGGCCGATACGCCCGATTGTTCCTATGCCCGTTTTGTCAGAGAAAAATTCCCGTGGGTCTGGGAAAAAACCATCGGAGGATGAGAAAAGGACGGCTTTTGCCGTCCTTTTTGTTTAGCCCATATCGACGTGGAAGGTGCCGCCGGCGATCCAGGGATGTTCACCGGAATGGTTGTCGAGGGCTGCCTTGCCGCCCAGCCATTCGGACTGCATGCTGTCGATGGTGACAGTACCATCATCCTCCACCGTTACGATGGTCGAGAGGGGATCGGCGCTGAACCAGGTGTTTTTTGCAGCCCGCAGCGAAGAAACGAGTCTTTCTTCCGAGAAGAGGGGATTTCCGTCCTCATCGTATTCGGTGTAAACAAAAGTCTCGTCGGTGTAATGCTCTACAGGAGTGGGGCGCCATACACTGTTCCGGACGGTGTTGGTGTCCAGATAGAGAATACCGTTTTCCATGCAATAGCGGTCGGAGTGCAGATGACCGTTGATGGAGAAGATAACAGTTCCCTTTTTCTTTTCGTTGGCGCGTGTGAAGATGGCGCGTACCTTTTCGGCGTCAGCGGAAGTGGGTTCCCAGCCGGGAGAGAAGGCGGCATGGGAGATGACGATGCAGTGCAGATCCTTTTCGGCAGCATCCTCCAGTGTTTTTTCCAGCCAGCAGAGCTGTTCCGGGCCGAGGGCGTTCCATTCGGTGTTTTCTCTTCTGGGGCAGAAGCTGGGATCGGGGTTGTGTTCCCATTTTCCGTCGGGGGTCAGCGAGAAGTTCGTATCGGTGCAGACAAAGCGGTAGCCCCGTACATCAAAATAATAGTAGGCAATATAGCCGTCGCCGATGGTGCCGTCTTCGGTGCCCCAGACAACGGGCCGGTTGGTCAGCCAGGGGGTGACGATGGCCATGCTGTTGGGTTCTCTTTCCAGTTCATGGTTGCCGTAAACACCGTAAAGGGCAAGACCGTATTTATTCTGATAGGCGAGCTTGAGCATCTCGGGCGAATCGGTATAGCCGTTGCAGAAATCGCCGCAGTGGATCATAAATTCCGCATCGTTTGCGGCTGCCTTGTCGAGGATCGCCTCCATGTCGGCGGTGGTGACGATATAACCGCCTTTTCTGTAATGCAGGTCAGCGAATAAACTGAATTTCAGTGCCATGATGATGCCTCCTGTATGATTTGGAAAAACCCGATCCTGTTTTTACAGGACCGGGTTTTGGCGTTGTTAAGATGCTTTTCGATCAATATACCTGACCGGTGGTGCGGGGGAAGGGCAGTACGTCGCGGATGTTGGCGATGCCGGTCATATACATGATCAGGCGCTCGAAGCCCAGACCGAAACCACAGTGCTTGGTGCCGCCGTAACGGCGCAGGTCCATATACCAGCCGTAATCTTCGGGGGAGAGGTTGAAGTGCTTCATGCTCTCTTCCAGAACGTCCAGACGCTCTTCACGCTGGCTGCCGCCGACGATCTCACCGATGCCGGGAACCAGCAGGTCGACTGCTGCAACGGTCTTCTGGTCGTCGTTGAGGCGCATGTAGAAGGCCTTGATCTCACGGGGATAGTCGGTGACGAAGACGGGCTTTTTGAAGATCTGTTCGGTCAGATAACGTTCGTGCTCGGTCTGCAGGTCGCAGCCCCAGAAGACGGGATACTCGAACTCGTCCTTCTTTTCTTCCAGCAGACGGACAGCCTCGGTATAGGTGACATGAGCAAAGTCAGCCTCGCACAACTCGGTCAGACGCTGGATCAGACCTTTGTCATAGAAGTTGTTGAAGAACTGCATCTCATCGGGGCAGTTGTCCAGGACATAGCGGATGACATACTTCAGCATTGCCTGGATGCATTCCATGTCGTCGTTCAGGTCGGCAAAAGCCATCTCGGGCTCGACCATCCAGAACTCGGCAGCATGACGGGCGGTGAAGGATTTTTCGGCGCGGAAGGTGGGACCGAAGGTATAGACCTTGCCGAAAGCCATGGCCATGCACTCGGCTTCCAGCTGACCGGAAACGGTCAGATTTGCGGATTTGCCGAAGAAGTCCTGGCTGTAATCAACGACGCCGTCCTCGGTGCGGGGAGGATTCTCCATGTCCAGGGTGGTGATGCGGAACATATCGCCTGCACCTTCACAGTCACTGGCAGTGATGATGGGGGTGTGAACATAGGTGAAACCGTTCTCGTTGAAGAAACGATGGATCGCATATGCGATTACCGAACGAACGCGGAAAACGGCGTTGAAGGTGTTTGCGCGGGGACGCAGATAAGCGATGGAGCGCAGGTACTCCAGGGTGTGACGCTTTTTCTGCAGGGGGTAATCGGGAGAGGAAGCGCCCTCCAGCTCGATGGAGGTAGCATGGATCTCATAGGGCTGTTTTGCGTCGGGGGTAACAACTACTTCGCCTTTGACGATGATGGCGGCACCGACACCAAAGCGGGTGATGTCCTTATAGTTGTCTACTTTAGCAGCCTCGAAGACGACCTGTACGTTTTTGAAGCAGCTGCCGTCGCCCAGTTCGATGAAGCCGATGGCTTTGCTGTCGCGGATGGTCTTGACCCAGCCGCAGACGGTGATCTCTTTGCCCTGCAGCTCGTTGAAAGTGCGGTGCAGGACTGCGATTTCAGTGCGTTTCATAAGTGATTCGACCTTTCTTTTTATATGGGCAGGATATGCCCGTTTTGACCGGCAGATAACGCCGGAATAGGTTCATGCCTTAACTAAATAATTATATCCCGGATAGAAGGATATGTCAATATGCGCGATTACTCCAAATCTCTTGCGGCCTCCAGGCAAAGCCCCATTGCCTTCTCCAGCGAACTCTGTCCCCAGTTTCTTTCGTCATATTTTTCGACATTTGCCAGCGAGTCGGCAGTAAAGAGCAGCTGACCGAACTGAACCCCGCGGAATTCTGCACAGGCAGCCAGTGCGGCGCACTCCATCTCAACGACCTCACATCCCTCGCTCATCCGGTAGGCGACCATGTCGCGGGTCTCACGGAAGAATCCGTCGGTGGTCCAGGTCACACATTCGGTATAAGGCATGCCAAGACGGGTCAGTGTCCGCTCGATGGAAGCGAGGACTTCTCTGTTCAGCTCAATAAACCGTTCGGGCGGCAGATAGTGATAGGACGTACCTTCGTCTCTCAGCGCTTTTACCGGCACGAGGAAGGTGTCCTCCGGGATATCAGCCATAACACCGCAGGAGCCGGCCGTGATGATCTTTCTGACACCGTAGCCGATGAGCCAGTCCATCAGCTGTGCGGCAGCGGCGGCACCCACCGGTGCCTGGCAGAGACAGATCTCTTCGCCCTTATATTCCAGGACATAGATGGGATAGATTTTGGTGATCGAGATAAATTCAGAGACTTTTTTCGCGCCGCAGGACACGGCAAACTGATCGATCACATCGCCCAGAAAGGCAAAGACAGCTTTCTTTGGCAGCTTCAGCGAAAGCTTTTCGTGGTCGGGCTGCAGTACAGCGGTCAATGAATCGTCATGTTCCAGAATGGGATATGGGTGTTTTGTGATAGCCATAGATATTCCTCCCGAAAAATGGCAGTCGGATGTGAAACATTCGGTTTAGCAAGCGCTGCCGGTTTGCAGATGGCCGGTCTGCAAAGTGCCGCTGTTGTGACGGAGAAACGAAGCGGAAAAACAAAAACCGCCTTCAATGGAACGATGTCCAATGAAGGCGGAAATACCGCGGTGCCACTTCATTTCGCTCCGCCCTCACGGGACGGGAGCCTTACAAGGTCGCCGGAATGAACCGGGAACCCCCCTCGCTGTAACAGGCGAGACCTGTCGTGCCCTCACTTTTGCTCGAACCCGCCACTCCGGAAGCGTTCTGACCTCACCTTTCACATCCCATTCACACCGCCGGGGACTCTCTGAAGATCCGGGAAAAGAGGTCGCTTTTTCCTTCACAGTGTTATATTGACCACATCATAGCACGAAAGAAAAGCAATGTCAAGAGTTTTTTTCAGCGCCTGCTTTCGCTTTGATCTCGTCCATTTCGCGGATGAGTTCTTCCAGCGGACGGTGATCGCCGCCCCAATATTCAAAGGCGTGCATGCCCTCGTCTTCCAGAACGGGGCCGATCAGTTTCATGGACACGCCCATGCTGCCGAGGATCTTTTCATAGTCGGGAACCTCTTCCTCGAAGGGGAGAAGCTTCTGAAAACTCTTATACGATACACCATAAACGATCGTTCTGACACCAAGAGATGCGATCGCCATCAGACAGCGGACACAGGGTGCGCAGCTGGTATAAAAAACTGCATTTTCAAGAACGTGGTCGGAAAATGCATTGGCGCATTTGTGGACGAGGTTGAATTCGGCGTGACCGAACAGACCTTTTTCATAGTCTGCTGTGTTTTCTGCTTCGGCGATGATCTCACCGTCGCTGACAAGAACGGCGCCGAAGGTGTCAAAGCCCTTTTTGCCGGCGCTTACGGCCAGCTCATAGCACCTTTTGATATATTTTTCGTGACAGTCGTGCATATTCACGCTCCTTATGGTTGGTTGTGCAAGGGCTTTTCCAGCCAGAGGACCTCTTTCCCTCCGGCTATGGCGTATGCGATCTCTCTGCGCAGGCTCTCACCCATATAACCGCCGGGATTGACCGCGAAGACCGCGTCCGACAGATCAATTTTTCTCAGGTGCAGTTCACCCAACAGCGTTTTTTCCTCGTCGGTGAGCGACCTGTCCAGCACATGGGGTGTCATGCCCAGAACGATATTTCCCTCCAGCGCGAGTTTTTCGGAAACCTGCTGGATTTGATCCCAGAATCGATACGAGCCGCAGATGGTGATGATTTTCCGTTTCATGGATGCGCTCCCTTACAGCGCCGCGGCAAACCGGATGATATTCCAGATATTGACCAGCGCGATGGCTCCGAGCATCCACATGAATACCTTGTCCACGCCT
>JAFQND010000342.1 GCA_017396055.1 Oscillospiraceae bacterium | reverse complement strand
ATTTGTTGTGTCAGTAGGAGTTATTGTGTTAGTAGGAGTTTGTGAAATATCATTTCCTTTGTTTTCGGTATTTTCACAACCTACGAATGAGAGCAAGAATACAAATGCAAAAACTAATACTATAAATCTTTTCATAATCGTTTACCTCTTTTGCTCATTTAGACGTAAAATTTCTCAATAAGTTCCATCTAAATACATTATTCAATATAATTATGAATAATTCAAGGTATAGGAACAAAGCCGAGTGTGGATTCGGCTTTGTTCTGTATTAAACGCGATCTGGTAATAATCCTTTTGTATCAAGTGGTAATCTGCGATTCTGTAAGGATTCGTATGAGGTAGCTGTATCATCTTGAGCACAAATATATTCGTACAGCTTGTCTACTTTTTTCATAAAAAACATCTTGCGTTTTTATACGGATAATGGTACTATATAAAAAGTGTCGGCCGTCAATATACCGACACATTATCCCCATGGCACAAGAGGAGAGATTTGGTGAATAAAGAGATATTCGTTCCGGCTGAAGAGCTCGCAAAACAGCGGGATTTTATGAAGCGCTGCCGTGAACTGCTGGTAAAGCGGTTTGGCGATGAGCGTTCTCCGCTGGCATATGTCAAGAGCTTCGGCTGTCAGCAGAATGTCAGTGACGGTGAAAAGCTGCGCGGTATGCTGGCGGTCATGGGCTGCGGTTTTACCGAGGATGTGAACAGCGCCAATATCGTCATCTATAACACCTGTGCCGTCAGGGACAATGCCGAACAGAAAGTTTTCGGCATCATGGGTCTTGCCACCCATCAGAAAGAGTTGAAAAAGGACCTGCTCATCGGTCTGTGCGGCTGTATGACACAGCAGAAACATGTTGCCGAGCGGTTCAAGATGCGTTTCCCCGCGGTGGATTTCGTATTGGGCACTCATGTGCTCCATCGCTTCCCCGAGATCTTCTATGGGGTGCTGGCTTCTGCAGACAGAGGAAAACGCAAGCGTGCCTTTGTGATCGATGAATGTGACGGCGTCATCGCCGAGGGCCTGCCCGAGGTGAGAGAGGACAGCGTCCGCGCCAATCTCTCGGTCATGTATGGCTGCAACAATTTCTGTGCCTATTGCGTGGTGCCTCTCGTCCGGGGCAGAGAACGCTCCCGCCGTTCAGCGGATATTCTCAGAGATGCCCGTGCACTGATCGAAAAAGGCTATAAAGAGATCACGCTGGTGGGACAGAATGTCAACTCCTACGGCAAAGACCTGGAGAATGATCTGACCTTCCCCGAATTGCTGGAAGCAATCAATGCCATTCCCGGCGATTTCTGGATCCGTTTTATGACGTCTCATCCCAAAGACTGCACGAAAGAGCTTCTTGATACTATCGCCCGCTGTGAAAAGATCTGTAAACACATCCATCTGCCGGTACAGAGTGGCAATGACCGGGTGCTCGGCGAAATGAACCGCCGCTATACCCGCGAGCAGTATCTTTCGATCATCGATTATGCAAAAAAGACCATTCCCGGTGTCAGCTTTACCAGCGATATCATTGTCGGTTTCCCCGGCGAGACCCGTGAGGAGTTTGAAGACACCAAGTCCCTGATCACCGAGGTGGGATATAACTCGCTGTTTACCTTTATTTATTCTCCCCGCGAAGGCACCCGCGCCGCCAGAATGGACGACCCTGTTTCAGCCGCGGAAAAGGCTGTCTGGTTCAACGAGCTTCTGGATGCACAGCGCGATATCGGCATGGCCCAGTTTGAGGCATGTGTCGGTCAGACTCTGCGCGTGCTGGTGGAAGGTGAGGGCAAACTGAAAAACGGTATCCTCTCGGGCAGAGAGGGCAGAGAAGGTGACTGCGTTCTGATGGGACGCACCGAACATGGTATGGTCACCGACTTCTTCGGCCCCCGTGAGCTGATCGGTCAGTTTGTCGATGTACGTATCACCGAAGCCTCCAACTGGGCGCTGGCAGGCGAGAGAATCTGATACAAAACGTATAATTTGTGATTAATTATACAGAATAACCGTTGTTTTCTCCCGGTGAAACGGCCGGAGGATATAAATCTGAACTTTATAAGAAAGGCTGGAAGATAAAATGGATATCATTCAGATGACCCGTGAACTCTGCAAAGCACTGCAGGAATCCGAAGAGTACAAAGCAATGAAGGCTGCCGAGGCTGCCTGCGACGCAGACGCAGAACTGCAGGATGAGATCGGTCAGTTCAACCTGATCCGTATGCAGCTGACCAATGCAAGTCAGGCTGAGGAAAAGGACGACGCCAAGATCCGCGAGCTGAACGGCCAGCTGATGGCAGTTTACACCTCTGTCATGGGCAACGAGCATATGATGGCTTACAACGTTGCCAAGAACGATCTGGAAGAGATCACCAACCAGATCAACGGCATCCTGACCATGACCCTCAACGGCGAGGATCCCATGACCTGCGAGCCCGCTTCCTGCTCCGGTAACTGCGCTTCCTGCGGCGGCAGCTGCCACTGATAACAATCAGACAAAAGAAAAGGACGTATCCGAAAGGATGCGTCCTTTTTGTATGCAGAGAAGTTTTAATTCAGCAGCTTCTTTGTCCAGATGCCGTCTTTTTTCAGCCATGCTCCGCCGGACAGGGGAGCGGCGCCTTCGTATTCACAGGGAACGACTTCGGTACCGGTCGAGTCGATAACGCCCCATTTGCCGTCCCGCAGGACAGGTGCATATCCACCATCGAGGCAGTAGGCAAAAACAGGAAAGGCGAGGTATTCTGTTTCAGCGTCAAATTTTTTCTGTGCGTGCCAGCAGGAATCATAAATAAAGGCGGTCGCCAATACGCCGTTTTTATCGACATAGGCCCATTTGCCGTCCAGACAGACGGGCGCAAGTGCCTCATCACCAAATTCCCCCACCAGATCGAATTCCATGTCGGGGACGAGGAGATCACCTCCGCCGTTGACAAAATTCCAGTAGCCGTTGGATGCGGGTTTTTCACCGAGTTCGGTTGTTTCCACTCCAGCGAAGTAGGCAGGTTCATAGTCCATGACAGCCAACTCACTGGCAGAGATATCGCGGAAATCGATGCAGCCTTCAATGGTGATGAAGTCCATAGGGATGGTGCTGCTGTCGGTGTTGACAAAGTGATAGCTGTTGTCACCGCCATGCCCGTCGCAGAGCGGCGCGAGTTCTCGTTCTTTCAGCAGGGTAGAGAAGGTATCGTATTCATTATTGTCGGGAATCCAACCATCTACCTGAAAAATCCAATGTCCCATGCTGCATTTTGCAATCGGTTGATCTGCAGCGCAGGGGAGCAGCCAGTTTCCGTTTTCATCAATAAGACCCCATTTACCGTCATCCTGTACAGTGAAACAGCGATGCTCAGCGTCTGTGGAAGTGGGAGTGTACCCCCAGATGAAAGCATCAGCGGACACCATATAGTCCCAATTGTGGTCAGCAGGTGTGCCGACAACAAAATCTTCAGGAATAATGTCCGGAGTTGGAGTCGGTGCCGATTCTTCGCTCTCTTCAGAGCTGTTTTCTGCGGGAACAGAACTTTCTTCGCTTATTTCGGACGAAGGAATGTTTTCTTCAGAAACTTCAGAGGTACTTTCTGAAACTTCTGAGGAGATATCCTTGGAAGGTGTTTCTGTCTTTCCGCTGCAGGATGCAAGAAGAGACACGGCAAGGAGAACAGACAGAATCTTTGCGATTTTCATAGACGCACCTCCTTTTACTTAAATTTTATCACACACTTTCTCCGGGATTCAACAACAAACCGGTTTCAGAAAAGTTTCAATCCAGTGACATTTTGGAGACAAAGCGTAAAATTTACAGACAGTTCGTCTTTTATCGGGGAAAGTTGACATCTCCCTTCTTTTCTTTTATCGCCTTTTGTGGTATACTTAATCTATATGTCAATATGAAGAAAAGGGGACTTCACTGTGATCAAACTTGAACGGACATCCGTAATGAATTTTGAAAATGCCGTCCGCGGCGCCAGAAACCCCATGAACAGCTGGGACCGTATGGACAGCTATACCGACGAAGCAGGCAATTTTGTCTTTGGTGAGAACGATATGGGTCTTGCTGTACGTCTCTGCCGCTCCGGCACCGACCACCGCAAGTTTTTAAGACAGATCTTTGTTTCGGTCGATATCACTGCTCCTCTCTACTGGTGGAAGGAATATGATACCTATAAGGTCGCCACTGTTGCCAACTCCACCTCCACCATGCACAAGGTTCATGCCAAAGCTTTCGAGATGGACGATTTCAGCCATGATCACATGGACGAGGAGACCCTGAAGCAGATGCAGCATGTCATCGATTATCTCGAGCATCTGCGGGGAAGATATCTTGAGACCAAAGACAAGCAGTACTGGTATGATATCATTCAGTTTTTGCCCTCCAGCTATAATCAGATGCGCACCTGTACTTTCAATTACGAGAACCTCATCGGTATGTACCACGCCCGCAAGACTCATAAGCTGCAGGAATGGCACACCTTCTGTGACTGGGTCAGAACGCTTCCCTATGCCGCCCAGCTGATCACCTTCGAGGAGGAAGCAAAGTGAGCGGAAAACTGATCGTACTGGACGGTCTGGACGGCAGCGGAAAATCCACCCAGAGCGAACGTGTGGCCGAGCGGCTCACTGCCATGGGATATAAGGTAAAGCTGATCTCGTTCCCCGATTATGCCGAACCTTCTTCCACACTGGTGAAAATGTATCTTGCAGGTGAGTTTTCCCAGAGCCCCGAAGGGGTCAACGCCTATGCCGCCGGCAGCTTTTATGCGGTCGACCGCTATGCCAGCTATAAAAAATTCTGGGAGGAAGATTACCTCTCCGGCGGAATTATTCTTTCCACCCGATATACCACTTCCAATGCCATCCATCAGATGAGCAAGCTTCCCAAGGAAGAATGGGACGCCTATCTGAAGTGGCTGGAGGATTATGAATACGGTCTTCTCGGCCTGCCTGCACCTGACAAGGTCATTTTCCTTGACATGGACAGAGAGGTTGCCGACCGGCTGATCATGTCCCGTTATGGCGGCGATGAATCCAAAAAGGATATCCATGAGAAAAATATGGCTTATCTCGCCTCCTGTCGGGAGACTGCCCGCTACAGCGCCGCTAAACTGAACTGGGCTGTGATCCGCTGTGATGACGGCGATGCTCCTCTGGCGCTGGACGAGATCACCGATGCCGTTATGGAAAGTATCGGTACCGCACTAAACTGAAAGGATCTTTTGCATGCTGAATTTCCGTTCCGTCACGTTATCGGATAAGGACCGGATCGAGCCCTATTATAAAAAACGCGGCTGTGCAGCCGCACAATATACCTTTGCGGCAGGTTTCATCTGGGATGCAGGATATCCCCTGGAAGTCTGTGAGGATGACGGTTATCTGTTTGTCCGCTACGTCGGTTACTCCTATCTTTGTCCCGTCGGATCGGGAGACGAAGCTGCTTTTGCTGCCGCCATGGCAAAACTGGAAGCACATTGCCGTGAGACCGGTGATAAGCTTCATCTGCACAATGTGCCGAACGAAGAAAAAGAAATGCTCCTCAGAATCTACGGCGACAGGCTGACGATCCTGGACAGCCGCGACGATTTTGAATATATCTATGACCGGCAGGCTTTGGCTGACCTGCCCGGCAAAAAATACCATGGCAAAAAAGGCCATGTCCGCCGTTTTATGGAGACTGATTGGGAATATCGTTCTCTGACAGCCGCCATGGCGGATGATGTGCTGTCGATGCACAGCGCATGGTGCCGTGACAATGACTGCAAAGGAGGCGAACTGTGCAAAGAGCGCAAAGCGGTTCGCAGAGCACTGGACTATTTTGATGAGCTGGGACTGAAGGGGGCTGTCCTCTATCAGGGTGGTGTGCCGGTCGCCTATACCATCGGTGAACCCACCGGAAACAGCACTTTTGCCGTCCATTTTGAAAAAGCTTTTGCTTCGGTACAGGGAGCATACCCTGCGATCAATCAGATGTTCGTACAGCATGAGATGGGAGATTTTTCCTTTGTCAACCGGGAAGAAGACACCGGCGACGAAGGACTGAGAAAAGCAAAGCTTTCCTATAAGCCGGTCAGGCTTTTGGAATTGTGGAACATGGACATCGCACTCTGAGGAGGAGAAAGATGCAGCTGACCCACGCTCTGCAGGAGGATATTCCGGCGCTGAGAGCTATCTGGCGGGAATGTTTCGGTGATGAGGAAGATTATCTCGATTTTTATTTCCGCAATCGTTTTGTCCCCGAAGATACCCTTCTCGTCCGGGAAGACGGCGCGCCGGTCGCTATGCTGACGCTGATGAATGTGACTCGGAACGGAAAAAGCGGCTTTTATATTTATGCTGTGGCAACGCTGCCCGCCTGTCAGGGCAGGGGCCTTCAGCGCAGGCTGAGCAGCTGGGCCGAAGAGATCATGCGGCAGCGGGGCGGCAGTTTCTGCTGTCTTGTTCCGGCAGAGGAATATCTGTTCCGGTTTTATGAAAAACTCGGTTTCCGTCCCGGCTTTGCCCGCTGGGAAAAAAAGATCAAAAATGACAGCTCTTTTGATCTGATAGAATTTTATCCCTGCAGCTTTAAAAATTTCAGAGAGCTGCGGACGGAATATCTGAATTCGATCCCGAACGCTCTTGTCCATCCGGACAGGGAGCTTGGATATATTTATCAGGAGCTTTGCTGCTGCGGAGGCCAGGTCCTTCGCTTTTATGAAGGAGAAAAGCTCTGTTATGCTGCCTACAGTTTCGATGCGGACAGCATTTATCTGCGGGAACAGACCGGCTCCGATCCGGAACGGGTCGCCCGGGCGCTGATGGACCTGCACAGTGTTTCTGAAGCGGTCGTCACCTCGCATCTCTCCTTCCCCGGTGCGAAAAAGAGAGAATGGGTCATGGCAAAAGACCTTTTTGATGGGGAGAATACTGTCGCGGTCGGACATGCCGCACTGATGCTTGACTGAGAAAGGAAGAAAAATTATGGTATGTGTATTTCTTGCACAGGGTTTTGAGGAAATGGAAGCTCTGACCCCCGTTGACCTGCTCCGCCGCTGTGAGCTGGATGTCAAGATGGTCGCTGTGAAAGAGCCTGTTGTCACCGGTGCCCACGGCATCTCTGTTGTCTGCAATATGACCATCGATCAGGTAGTCATGAAAGATGTGGACGCCATCGTCCTGCCCGGCGGCATGCCCGGCACCCTCAATCTGGAAAAATCCGAGACCCTCAAGGTCATCATCGAGACCGCTGTTGAGATGGGTATTCCTGTGGGCGCCATCTGTGCCGCTCCCTCCATCCTCGGTCATATGGGCCTTCTGGAAGGCAAAAAGGCTGTCTGCTTCCCCGGTTTTGAACAGGAACTGGCAGGCGCCGAATATGTAAACGAACCCGTTGTCATTGACGGCAATATCATTACCTCCAAAGGAGCAGGCACCGCCTGTCAGTTCAGCTTTGCTCTGGCAGAAGCAGTCTGCGGTCCTCAGAAAGCTGCCGCTGTCCGGAGAAGCATTCAATGGCAGTAACCGATATCCGCGTTGTCAAACGGGAGCTGCGCGCAGGGTTCAAGGCTGCCCGCAGAGCGTTAAAGCCGGAGGAACAGGCAGAAAAAGACCGCCGCATCCTGGAAAAACTTGTTGCCCTGCCGGAGTATCGTCAGGCAGAGCTGGTGCTGACCTATGTCTCGACGGCTATCGAGGTGGATACCCGTTCGCTGATCGACCGGGCACTCGCCGATGGAAAGAAAGTGGCCGTGCCCCGGTGTACTCCCGGAAAGATCGACATGAAATTTTATCTGATCAACAGCCTTTCAGAGCTGGAACCGGGCGCTTTCGGTGTTCTGGAGCCAAACCCCGAAAAGAGCAGAGAGCTTCGCCGTTATGACCGGTCGGTCTGTATCCTGCCCGGTCTGGGATTTGACCTGGAAGGGTATCGGCTCGGCTATGGAAAAGGGTATTACGATCGTTTTCTGTCGCGGTATACCGGAAAAAATGTCGGTGTCTGCTATAATATTTGCATGAAAACGTTGCTGCCGCACGGAAGATATGATAAAATGGTTGATGTACTGGTGACAGAAAAATTTGTCAAGCGTTTTGCTTCGGCTCAGAAATAAACCGGCAAAAGCTTGTGTGACAAGGAAGTGAAACTATGGATCAGAAAGGAAAAAAACGCAGCGCAAACGCCGGCGGTGATACCGTTTCTTTCGGAACGCAGAAACAGCCTGTCCGTCAGGCAGCACCGGCACCCCGCAAACGCCGTAAAAAACGGATCCCGCAGCGCATCTATCGCCGCGGCAGACTGGGGGCATTTTTCTAT
Organism: Oscillospiraceae bacterium; assembly: GCA_017396055.1. Lineage (GTDB taxonomy): Bacteria > Bacillota > Clostridia > Oscillospirales > Ruminococcaceae > Faecivivens. The sequence continues at coordinate 5,304 of JAFQND010000342.1, read as the reverse complement.
GTGACCGGCACTCTGGCGGTCTGTGTGGCTTTCGCCTTCTTCTTCCTGACTGCATTCAACGATCTGCTTGCGTTCAGCAAGCCCAATAAAGCCATTGAGGTGACGATCCCCCGCGGTGCCGACACCAAACAGATCTCCCAGATCCTGGAGGATGAGGGCCTGATCAAATACGCGCCTCTCTTTGCTTTTATCTCGGAATATGAAGGCTATGACGGAAAATATCAGCACGGTGCCCATGTTCTGAACACCAATATGGGCTATACGACCATGATGGCCGCCATGAAGGAAAAGGAAACGGTCCGTGAGACCATACAGGTCACCATTCCCGAAGGCCTGACAATCAACGAGATCGCTGTGATCCTGGATGAAAACGGTGTCTGTGACGGCGAGGAGTTCATCGAAAAGGCAAACTCCAATAACTTCGGCTTTGATTTTGAAGCGAATATTCCCGATGACAACAAGATCTTCTATAGGCTGGAAGGTTATATCTTCCCCGATACCTATGAGTTCTATAAGGATGATACTGCGCTGAACGTCATCCGCAAGTTCCTCCAGAACTTCGAGAATAAGATCACGGACAATATGGAAGACCTGATGCGCAAAAAGGGCCTGACTCTCCACGAGACGCTGACCATCGCTTCGATCATTCAGGGCGAAGCCACCGGCGAAGAGATGACCAAGGTTTCTTCGGTTTACTGGAACCGCATCAATGATGTACTGACCTTCCCCAAACTGCAGGCTGACCCCACCCGTGACTATGCCAACGAACAGATCCTGACCCATCTGGACGACCGCGGAAGAGTCATCGCCGACTACTACAACACCTATACGTCCGAAGGTCTGCCCCCCGGTCCCATCAACAACCCCGGTACAGCTGCCATTATGGCCGCACTGCAGCCGGACGACACCCCTTATTATTACTTCTGCACCGATTTGCGGACCAAGGTCTTCTATTATGCCGAGACTCTGGATCAGCATAATGCCAACGTCAGAAAAGCCGGCCTGCGCGGTTGGTCCTAATCACGATTTGATCGGCCGGTTCTCTTGGGATCCGGCCGGTTTTGGCATGAACCGCTCTGTAACGAAAGGATGAATTGTTTGAAAGATCTTTTTCCCAGACCGGAACTTCTTGCTCCGGTAGGAGATTTTGAACGGTTGGAGGCAGCGATCCGCTATGGTGCCGATGCCGTGTATCTGGGCAGTACCGAATTCGGTATGCGTGCCGCCTCTGCCAATTTCGATATTCCCGCTCTGAGAGAAGCCGTCGGATATGCCCATGAGCGAGGTGTGCGGCTGTATCTGACCTGTAATACCCTGCCCAGAAACAGTGAGATCGACAGAATGGCCGATTTCATCAGAGAAGCCGGCGACGCCGGTGTGGATGCTTTTATCGTTTCGGATATCGGCGTTCTCAAACTGGTCAAACGGACCCTGCCCGATGCGGAGATCCACATCTCCACCCAGACCGGTGTGGTAAACTTCCTCACCGCCTGTGAACTTTACGAGATGGGCGCAAAACGTGTGGTTCTTGCCCGCGAGCTTTCTCTTGACGAGATCATCGAGATCCGCCGCCGTACTCCCGCCGACCTGGAGATCGAGTGCTTTGTTCACGGTGCCATGTGCATGTCCTTCTCGGGCAGATGTGTCCTTTCCAATTATATGACCGATCGCGACGCCAACCGCGGACAGTGTGCACAGCCCTGCCGCTGGAAATATACGCTGATGGAAGAAAAACGACCCGGTCAATATTTCCCTGTGTTTGAAGACGAGACCGGCACCTATATCCTCAACGCCAAGGACCTCTGTATGCTGGAGCATATCGACAAGCTCACCAAAGCCGGCATCACCTCCTTCAAGATCGAAGGACGCGCCAAGTCGTCCTATTATGTTGCAACGGTGATCAATGCGTACCGCATCGCCATGGACGATTTCTTTGCCCATCCCGATGACTGGAAACTTGAGCCCTGGCTGTTGGACGAAGTCCGTAAGGTAAGCCATCGTGATTATTCCACCGGTTTCTATTTCGGCCGCCCCGATCAGGGTCAGCGGTACGAAAACGGCGGCTACATCCGAAACTGTGATATCGTCGCCCTTGTGGAAGGAAGCGACGGCGGCCGTATCTGGTGCGAACAGAAGAATAAATTCACCGAAGGCGATGAGCTGGAGCTGCTGCAGCCCGGTAAAAAGCCCGTTGTCATCACTGCCCGCGGTCTGCAGAATATGGACGGAGAATCCATCCCCGATACCCGCAAGGCGGCCGAACCTTTTTCGATGGAGGCGCCCGAAGGCATCACTCCCGTCAAGGGAAGTATTCTGCGCAAGAACATCACACCGTGACCGAAAGGAAAAAGAAAAATGGAAGAGAAAAAGCAGAATCCCCCCAAGATCAAACTGCACAACAGCCTTCGTGAGCTGACTCTGGAGCTGTGGAAATACCTGATATTCAGCGGTCTCGCCACCGTTCTGATCATCATCGTCACCAGTGGTCTGATGACCTCCAGCCGGCTGGCGCTGGGCGCCATCGGTGCTGTCTGTGTAATTTTTGCCGGCGTGGTCCTCTATGCCAATACCTGGACCTACGGTGACCGCGACGCAAACTTTGTCCAGTTCGGCCGCTGTAAGCGCGATCCTCTCAAAGGTGTAAAACTGGGCTGTCTGGTCAGCCTTCCCACCTTCCTTCTGAATATCCCTCTGGCACTTTCCAAGGCAGAGATCCTGCCCTTCGATTTTCTGCCGGTCTACCGTTTTCTGGCGGCTCCTCTCTGGCCGCTGATCAATATGATCCATCCTTACGGTGCTGTTGCACATGAGGCCACCGAAGCCACCGAGCTGCTGGAAGCATTTCCTGCCACTCCCGCAATGGAATGGGGACAGTTTGGCCTGATCGTGCTGCTGCCGCTGATCTACGTTTTCTTCTGCTGGCTCGGCTATGAGATGGGTTACCGGCGTATTTCGCTGGGCTTCCGTCTGGTATACGGTAAAAAAGCCGAAGCCGGAAATAACGATAAGCCTAAAAAATCCTAAGCTTTTTTCCGGCGAAGCTGCCTGTTGGAGGCGGCTTCGCCTTGCTGCTTTACAGAGAGCGTGATTTTTCTCACAAAAGCCGCATATGCTTTCCCGCAAGGGGGGAGCGGCAATGAAAAAACGGATCCGGTCACTGGCAGCGGTTTCGGCGATCCTTCTGGCGGTGGCACTGTTTTTCTTCGCGGCCGGCAGGCTGCAGGAAAGTATAACCGTTTCGGCGATACAGCGGGAAAGACCTGTCATTGTGATCGATCCCGGTCACGGCGGAATGGACGGCGGCGCTATCGGCGATAGCGGTGTCGTGGAGAAAGGGATCAATCTCGCCATCGCACTGCAGCTGAAAGAGCTGTTGTCTCTTTCGGGCTTTGACGTGATCATGACCCGCGAGAGCGATATTTCACTGCACGATGAAAATATTTCGGGCATCAGGGAACAGAAAAGATCAGATATCAAAAACCGGCTGAAAATCATGGAAGAGCATGAGGGCGCTTTGGTCGTGATGATCCATCAGAATCAGTTTTCCGAGTCGAAATATTCCGGTGCTCAGATGTTTTATGGTCCCGGACATCCCGACAGCAAAAGGCTGGCGGAACAGATGCAGGCTGCGTTCAGACAGCTGCAGCCGGATAATAAAAGGGAGATCAAACCCGGCACCCGGGACGTATATCTTCTGTATAACTGTAAAAACCCCGTCGTACTGGCAGAGTGCGGCTTTATCTCCAATCCGGAAGAATGCAGAAAACTGCAGCAGCCGGATTATCAGCAGCAGGTGGCATTTGCTATCCTGATGGGACTGCTTAGCGGTGAAACAGCCGGAAGTCCCGCTTCCCAACAGACCTGAAAGGCGGTGTCTTTTGTGGCAAAAGCCAAGGACGTCTATCTCTGCAGTGAATGCGGATATGAATCGACAAAATGGATGGGACGCTGTCCCGCCTGCAATAACTGGAACACCTTTTCCCAGGTGACACCGATCACTGTTCCCCAGAGCCGCGGCGGCGGAAGAGCTGCGCCTGTGTCCTCCATCGGCGCCATCGCACCGCAGGATGATATTCGCTATCACACCGGTCTTTCGGAGCTGGACCGGGTACTGGGCGGCGGACTGGTCAAGGGCTCCGTGATCCTTCTGGGCGGTGACCCGGGTATCGGCAAATCGACCCTGCTTTTACAGATCTGTCAGCATCTGGCGGCAAATCTGAAGGTATTATACGTTTCAGGAGAGGAATCGGCAAGACAGCTGAAACTGCGTGCCGAGCGTCTGAAGGTGGATTCGGAGAACCTTTTTGTCCTCTGCTGCGGAGATCTTGATACGATCATTGCTACGATCCGCTCCGAGCGGCCCCAGGTGGTGGTCATCGACTCGATCCAGACGATGGTCCTGCCTTCAGCCGGCTCTTCAGCCGGAAGCATCACCCAGGTCAGAGAGTGTACCAATGCCCTGATCGGTGTGGCCAAGGAAAATGACATTTCGATGATGCTGGTGGGTCATGTGACCAAGGAGGGAAGTCTTGCCGGTCCCCGGATCATGGAACATATGGTGGATGCGGTGTTCCAGATCGAAGGCGAACAGCATCACAGCTACCGTCTTCTCAGAGCGGCAAAGAACCGCTATGGCGCCACCAATGAGATCGCTGTGTTTGAGATGCGCGATACCGGACTGGAACAGGTGACCAATCCTTCGGCCATGCTGCTTTCCGAGCGGCCGGAGGGCGTTTCGGGCAGCTGTGTCGTCTGTGTACTGGAGGGCAGCCGCCCCATTCTTGCCGAAGTGCAGGCACTGATCACCAAGACAGGCTTCCCGTCCCCCAGACGGATGTCCACCGGCTTTGATTATAACCGTATGAGTCTTCTGCTGGCCGTACTGGAAAAGCGGGCGGGGTACACTTTTGCCAATCTGGACGCTTATGTCAATGTGGTCGGCGGACTCCGACTGGACGAACCGGCTTCTGATCTGCCCATTGCTCTGGCGATGGTGTCCGGCCTTCGGGACAAACCCATTCCCGCGGGAATGCTCGCCATCGGTGAGATCGGTCTGGGCGGTGAGATCCGCAGCGTGATCCGTATCGAAGATCGCATCCGTGAGGCTGAACGGCTGGGATTCACCAAATGTCTGATCCCTCATTCGTCACTGAAGGAACTGGATCTCAAACGTTTCAAGATCAAAGTCGTTGGCGTGCGGGATATCGTGGAGGCACTTCGCTCGATCGCGGAATAAATCACTTGCAATTTACACAGGGATGTGCTATGATAAAACTCCGCTTTTGCTGCGAAAGCGGAGTTTTT
>JAFQND010000341.1 GCA_017396055.1 Oscillospiraceae bacterium | reverse complement strand
GCCAGCAAATTCTATACCCCCGGCAAGGATAAATACCCCACCATGTTCACCTGCAGCGATTGCTACCGCAGCTTCGGCGATGCGTATCATATGTCCGAAGAGGAGCGTGAGATCGTCGCCGAACAGGAAGAAGTCTGCCGGAAGGTTGAGAATCTGCCCGAGCTGCAGAGCGTGATCCGGGATGTTCATGCTTTGGTAAGACAGAAGAGCGACTTTGTTTCTGTCAAGGACGGCCGCGTCTGGAAGACGAGATATGAAAGCGGCGCAGGAATGGTCGAGAGCACGGTCTGCTTCTACTCCACCGGTCTGGGTAAAGTCGGCGACCAGCATCTGGCTTTCCTCTGCATGCAGTACAGTATGCAGCAGCTGGGATATCTCGGCATCAAAATGTGGCTGATGGATCACGGTCTCGCCTGGGAATGGCCGAAGTAACGAAACGAACCCTGTGGGCAGAAGCCCGCGGGGTTTTCCTTTCCCGAAAGAAAACATCTGGACTTTTCCTGTGAATGGAAGTATAATGAAGCCAGAGAGCAGCCCACTGCTCAAGAACTGAAACGGAGGATGAACTTATGAATTCCAGCGATTACAACATGTGGCTTGCCCGCATCAAAGATGCAAGATATATGGAAGAGTCCCGTGCAAGAGACGTCCTGCGCCAGATCTATAACGAGATGGTGTCCAAATACGGCTCCAATGACGACGATGTACAGTATCTGTACAAGATGTTCCATCTGTATATCTGATGAGGTGACTTATGGATCCCTGGATTATTATTTGGATCGCTGTGATATGCGGCATCATTTGGTTTGTGAAGAAATTTGGCGGAATCATCCGGCCGGAACTGGACGAAAAAAAGAATGGCGGATCCTCTCCCCATATGGTGGAGAAGCGCTGCCCTTACTGCGGCGGCGACGCCAGCAAATTCTATACCCCCGGCAAGGATAAATACCCCGCCATGTTCACCTGCAGTGACTGCTACCGCAGCTTCGGCGACCCTTCCCGGATGAGTGGGGAAGAAAGCAAAATCGTCGCCGAACAGGAAGAAGTCTGCCGGAAAGTTGAAAATCTGCCCGAGCTGCAGAGTGTGATCGATACTGTCCATGCGCTTGTCAAACAGAAGAGCGATTTCGTTTCTGTCAAGGACGGCCGTGTCTTCACGATGAAGTATGAATACGGCAAAGGAACCGTCGAGAGCGCGGTCTGCAGCTACACCCCCGGGCTGGGCAAGATCGGCGATCAACATCTGGCTTTTCTCTGCATGCAGTACAGTATGCAGCAGCTGGGACACCTTGGCGTCAAAATGTGGCTGACGGATCACGGTCTCGGTTGGGAATGGCCGAAATAACGAAACGAGCCCCGCGGACAGAAGTCCGCGGGGCTTTTTGCACCGTTTTTTGATTACAAAAGGTTGAAATGCTGTTCAATTATCCTTAAAGTTTCCTGTACGGTGCTGTTTTCGGTTCGTTCCACCATCTTAAAACCGGTTTTGCGCATGAGTTCCTGTCCCTGGTCATTGGCGATTTCGAGACTCTGCAGAATGTTTCCGAAATAGAGATCGGCCAGCGGCTGGGCTTTGACAAATTCGTAAAAGCTTCGTTTTTCGGGGCGGTTGAAATAACTCTTCCGGATAAGAGAACGGTCGGCGGTCAGCAGGATCATGTGATCGTCATCGATGATCTCTTTGGTGTACTGGGGCGCAAAGAGCACGTCTGCCACAACGATACGGTCGGCAGAAAGCCGCACTAGGTCGAGGAGCACCATGTCGGTCTGCTCCCGGATGGATTCGGCGCACCATCTTGCCTGTTCTTCCACAGAGCGGGTCCACTGCTCGTGATGGTCGGTCATATGGTAACAGGTCTCGGGCTGATGAACAGGGTCAGCCATGGCGCGGTGTTCGGCATAGACCGCATCCATGTCATAAAGGGTAAAACCGTATTTTTCGGCCAGAAGACGGCTCATGGTGGTTTTTCCGCCGCAGGCGGTGCCGCTGATGAAATAGACGTTTTTCAGATAATGGCGCAGGATATTGTTTTCGATATTCATAATGATAACTCCTTTTCTGCATGACAAATAAGCCTGCCGCTCTGTGCAGGCTGCGATCGGTCAGAAAAGACTCAGCGCAATTTGCAGAAAAGAAGGGAATTGTACATGATGTTTCTCCTTTTTATCAGAATGCCATCCGTTCCCAGCCTTCGCCGGAAATGGGAGGCAGACCCAGCATTTCTCTGCCGAGGGTGACATAATAACGGTAATTATCGATGGAAACACCGTTGGGAATACGGTGGTCGAGGGCGAAGATGGTGCCGCCGCCCAGCATCGGCGCGGACATTTTATACTCCAGTTCGCGGCGGATGTCTTCTTTGCTGCCGCGGAGAACGTGCTTGTCGATGCCGCCTTTGAAATAGATCTTTTTGCCGTATTTCGCTTTCAGTTTTACCATATCCATGCCGGCGGCCGGCTCACAGGGATAGAAACACTGCAGCCCGCAGGCGATAAATTCATCCATGACCGCTTCCATATTGCCGTCGCTGTCCTGCGAGAAGAGAACGGCGCCCTGTGCCTTTGCGGCGTCCCAGACCTTTTTGTAATAAGGTGCGATAAACTCCCTTACCTGTTTCGGACCGACAAGGGGGCCTGCTTTTCCGGCCATATCCTCGTGGATGATCAGATTGTCGATGGGAACGATATCGCCCACCCGTTCAATGACCTTACAGGCGGTGTCGGCAATGGTGGAGAGGATATCTTCGATCAGTTCGGGTTCTTCATAATAGGCGATACAGAGATTCTCCTCGCCCATCAGCTCACGGCATTCGTCAAATCCGCCCGGCACACCGAGAAGGGTGAGATACCCCTTATCCCGGAGTTTTTTCTGTTCCAGCAGCTTTTCCCGGTCGATCCGGTCTTCCGAGAAAGTGTACCAGTGTTTGATCTTCAGCCAGTCGTCCATCGTCTCCACCGGGAATTCCAGCGGCAGGGGAATGGTCGCGCTCTGTTTGCAGAGTCTGCTTTTCCGTCCCTTTTCGTCGATGAGAAGAGTCTCTTCCGGCGTGTCGGAAAGAATGATTTCTTTCCGACACGTTACGGCGCCGGTATTGCCGGCGAGGTGGGTTTTGAGCACATAATCCCAGTCAAAAGCCGTCATGGCGATCTCTTTTTCGGATGCACCCTGTCTGCGCCATTCCTCTTCCAGCACATGAAGCGGCCCGAAGAGCTCACAGAACATCTCTCTGCCGGTGAACTGATACTGACAATGGGCGATATATTGTTCTTTTGTCCAGATCATCTGAACACCTCTTTCATAACGGGGCAGACATTTTCCTTTGAGCCGATGACTGAGGCTGCAAAGGCGGCTCCGATCTCTGCGGCGCCCGAGAGGGAGAGTTTGCGGGTCAGTCCGCAGGCCACACCCGCACAGAAGGCATCACCGGCGCCGGTGGTATCGATGACTTCCACTTTTCTGGCGGGGACAAGACCGGCCTCACCATGAGCGGAAGCGAAGACAGCGCCCTTTTCTCCCAGTGTGACGATCATGGCGGGGATCTTTTGCTTTTCCCGTTCGGTGATCAGAAGCTTCAGCATCTCCTCCGGCGTTCTGGAGGAGCAGTCGGTTTCAAAGAGCAGCCCTGCCTCCTGGTTGTTGCAGATAAAACAGGCAAGTCCGGAAAGATATTCCCTCCGCTCCAGCGCGAGGCTCATGTTGGACACCAGACCGATCACCGGAACACGGTGTTTTTTGCCCAGCTCCAGTGTTTTCGAGACGATCTCTTCGTCCAGATCAAATTCCAGTACGGCAGAATCGGCGTCCGAAAAGATCTCATTCCCTTCTTCTGAAAGGAGGTCCGCCACCGGCAGCATATCCGGCCGTTTGGAGACCGAACCAGCCACATCGCCTTTTTCATTGAATACGGCAAGCCAGGTACCCATGCCGTCGGGAACGGTCAGCAGCCGCGAGGTATCGACACCGCGATCGGCGAGCCGCCTGCGCACAGCATCTCCGAGAGGAGAATCATCCACGATTCCCAGATAAGCGGCAGACATGCCGGCATTGGCGATATCTTCGGCAACATTGCGCGCCACACCGCCGTGAACATATTCGATCCGTCCGGCATTGCGGCCGTCCGGGATATATTTTCCGATGGGGAAGCCTTTGATGTCGACAAATGCCGCACCGATGACGATGATACTCATGCTCTTTTCCTCCGGGGAAATGTTTCTGAGAAAAGTATAGCACATTTTGTCGGGAAAAGGAACAGAAAAAAAGAAAGGCTCTCTGCCGGTATGGGCGGGAGCCTTTTTCGTTATTCGTCGATGATGACGGTGGAGATGCTTTCGGGAGGCAGGTTCAGATACCAGAGCTTTCCGCACAGTTCAAGCTGCACCGCTTTGAAGCCGGCATTCGGGTTGATCAGCACGGCGATCAT
>JAFQND010000340.1 GCA_017396055.1 Oscillospiraceae bacterium | reverse complement strand
CCGTCGATCTCCCGTCCGACAATGGATTTGGGCAGACGGAACTCCGGGATACCATAGACCAGTACGCCGCCGGGCAGGTGAAGCGCCTCAAAGACGGTGACTTTATAGCCCTTCTTTGCCAGATCGCCGGCAACGGTCAGGCCGGAGGGGCCTGCACCGATCACTGCCACCTTATGGCCGTTGGGCGCGGGGACAGAAACGGGCATGTCCGAATGGGCAGCATGCCAGTCGGCGACAAAACGCTCGAGTCTTCCGATGGCGACCGGCTCGCCCTTGATGCCGCGGACACATTTTCCCTCACACTGGGTCTCCTGGGGGCAGACTCTGCCGCAGACAGCGGGCAGGGCGCTGGAACGTGCGATGATCTCATAGGCGCCGTCCATGTCCTCTTCGGCGACCTTTGCAATAAATGCTGGGATATCGATGGCCACGGGACAGGCGGACTGGCAGGGCTTGTTTTTGCAGTTAAGGCAGCGCTTTGCCTCTTCCACAGCCATTTCATAGGTATAACCCAGAGCGACTTCGTCGAAATTACTCCGCCGGACAAGGGGGTCCTGTACCGGCATGGGGCATTTCTTCATGCTCATGTTTGCCATCTCAGCGCACCTCCTTCTGCATCAGATTACAGGAGGCTTCGCGTGCATGGGCCTCGAACTCTTTATACATGGCGCCGCGCTTCATGGCCTCGTCAAAATCCACCAGATGGCCGTCGAAATCGGGGCCGTCGACACAGGCAAACTTGGTCTCGCCGCCGACCGTCAGTCTGCAGCCGCCGCACATACCGGTGCCGTCGATCATGATGGGGTTCATCGAAACAGTGGTGTGGATGTCATATTTTTTCGTCACGGCACAGACGAATTTCATCATCACAAGGGGGCCGATGGCGATGACTTCGTCATATTTTTCGCCCGAGAGGATCAGTTTTTCCAGCGCTTCGGTGACAAGGCCCTTTTCGCCTCTGCTGCCGTCGTCGGTCATCAGGACCATTTTATCGGATACGGCAGAAAACTCCTCTTCGAGGATAACCAGATCTTTATTGCGGAAGCCGACGATCGAATGGACTTCTGCACCCAGTTCATGCAGCTTTTTCGCCACGGGATAGGCAATGGCACAGCCCACACCGCCGCCCACAACGCCGACCTTTTTGAGCCCCTCAACTTTGGAGGGAGTGCCCAAGGGACCGACGAAATCGTGGATGGCATCGCCTTCGTCAAGGGCGTTCAGCTCGATGGTAGAGCCGCCGACGATCTGGAAGATAATGGTAACGGTTCCGGCCTCACGGTCGAAATCGGCAATGGTCAGGGGTACGCGCTCGCTGTCAGCATTGGCGCGGAAGATAATAAACTGGCCCGGCTCGGCCTTTTTTGCGATCAGGGGTGCAGCGACCACCATCTTTGTCACGGTGGGGTTCAGCGCCTCTTTTTTGAGAATGGTAAACACAAGAGGGCTCCTTTCGGATAGAGGATACCATTTATTATAGGACAAACGGGAGGATTTGGCAAGTCCTGTCTGTGGGGATGGGGCGTCACTTCTCTTTTTTCAGTTCCCTGCGGATCTCACGGATATGTTCTTTCAGTACGGCAGGCGGCTGCCCTTCGAAGTCTGCAAAATTCGATCTGTCTGTAAGTGAGAACAGCCTGCCGTCGGGGTTGACGATATAGATGCCGTGTGCTCCATCTGAGACAGCGTATTCATAACCGTAACGTTCTTTTACTTCCTTTACGTTCGCAGCCCGTGCCGCAAAAATAATGATTCTGTCGCCTTTCGCCAGTTTTATATCCCCGCTCGGATGTCCGGAAATGCCAATATCCAATATCCGATTTCTGCATTCTCCAAACCAGACATCGTTGACAAGCATTTTGAAACGCACATGATTAAGACCATCTGCCTTCTTTTCTTTTCCATCGGTCAGCACCGTGGCTTCGCAGATGAACCCGGCACGTTTGACGCAAAGTTCTATTGAAGGAGGAGTGCGATCCCCCATGCCTCCGAATACTGGCCCATGCAATGCCCGATCATCATCGGTATAAGTCCGTCTCGGCAAAGTCGCGGCGTAGATATACGGCGCCAGAATCACTGCTGCAATGAGCACGACCGCAGCCGTCAGTGCGATCAGAAGTTTTTTCTTTTTCATAAGAAAACTCCTTTCAAAGGAAGCAGAAAGTTCGCAGGGCGGCAGGTTACAACCCTTCCGTCTTTTGCTTCGCAAAAGCCACCTCCCCTTACACAGGGGAGGCAGGAAGTTCGTTCTCCCACCAACATTCTCTACTCTCGTCTCTCGAATAAAAATCCCCCGCCCGTAAAAGGCAGGGGACTTTTTTCACTCTTACAGGCCAAGCAGAGCAGGAAGTTTCTTCAGATTCTCCACGAATTCCTCTCTGGAAAGGGTGCCGGCACCGCCCTCAAAGCTGATGCGGCCGTCCCAGCCGTTCTCCTTCATGACCTTGAAGAAGGCAGCCAGATCAGCATCCATCTCGGTGTGGCAGGTGCGCTTGGTCAGCTCGGCCATATGGGCATGACGGATCAGCGGTACGTTTGCGGGATCCATCACGTCGTTCTCGCGGCCATAGTGATAATAGTCCACCAGCAGTTTTACGTTGGGATGATCGACCGCACGGGCAAGTCTTGCGCCCGAGCCGGTCTCGTTGATCATATCGGTCTCGCTCTTGTTCAGGGGCTCGATGACAAAGGTGATATCCTTTTCGGCGGCGATGGGGCCCATCTTTTTCAGAAGCTCGACCAGTTTTGCGAATGCGGTCTCTTTGTCCATGCCGGCGGGGCATTTACGGGCGCCGCCGCTGCCGAATACCAGCGACTTGATGCCCAGGCGGGATGCACGGCAGACAGCCTTCTTTGCCCATTCGATGGCGGCGGTCTGGTCGCCGTACAGGTCGATATCACCGGGGAAGAGGCAGGCACCTGCTTCAGCGGGCAGTGCGGATGCCTTCACGTCAGCCTCAAAAGCAGCAAATTCCTCGTCGGTCATTTTGGTGAAGGTGGTGATGTTCAGCTCCATATAGGAATAGCCGGCGGCTTTCATCTCAGCGGCAGAGCCGAAGCCGTGGGGGTCGCCCTCTTTGGACAGACAGCCGATGCAGATACCAAGTCTCATAGTTTTTTCCTCCCGATATTTTTCTGGATTTCTACTTTTAGAATAACACGAAGTGAGACGCCCGTCAACGGAAAATCCTGCTAGAAAAGAGGATTATTTTGCCCGCAATGTTTCCAGGAGAGAATACGACGATCGCCCGCCTGAAACAGTGGCACCACGCGCGAAAAGGCTCCCTTGTGTAAAGGGAGCTGGCATCGCTCGGCGAAGCTGAGCGATGACTGAGGGATTGTCGGCACTGCATAACGTTTTAATAGGTCACAGCCCCTCCGGTGCTTCGCACCGCCTGAAACAGAGGCGCCACGCGCAAGAATGCAAAGCATTCTTGCAGATTAAGCCGCGAAGCGGCGTATCGAGGATTTTCGCCATTTACCCTGACAAGATAATTTTACTGGCTTTGGCAGGTCACAACCCCTCAGCCTCACTATGTTCGGCAGCTCCCCTTACACAGGGGAGCCTATCGACGTTTTTCGTT
>JAFQND010000339.1 GCA_017396055.1 Oscillospiraceae bacterium | reverse complement strand
TGCGGGAGATCGCCAACCGCTATGGCACTGTCGAGGAGAAAGAGCCCTCCTATATCCCCATCGAACGGCTGATGGGCGCAAACCGCTCTCCCGTGGCGCCCGGTGCGAAATATGTCTTTGACGACTGGCACCCCGTGACCAATTCCTTCAACGCCAGACGCTATACCCTCATCTTCCGCACCCCTTCCGGCGGCGAAGTCCGAAAGGACATCTTCTTTGAGCTGGACAAAGGTCCCTTCCTGCAGGTCGACCCGAACGCGCCCCTTGCACCGGTCAACATGGGCGGCGAGATGACCTGGCATTTCGAGTCTTATTTCACCAATACGACCGGTGCCGAGCTGACCCTGAAAAAACTGACCATCACCGACCTGAAAGGCGGCAATAAGGGCGGCAAAGCGGTCATTCCCGTCGAACGGCTGATGAATCTGCAGATGAACCGTGTACCCGCCGGCGGCTATTTCTATCATGACGACTGGCATCCGGTGGCGGATATTTTCGACGGCCGCATCTATACCTATGAATTCGCAAAGAGCACCGGCGGCACCTTTGAGTACACCACCACCTTCAGACTCACCGACCAGATGTCTGCCGGCAGTATGAACCTTCCCGACTACAGCGGCGACAACGGCAAAAATGTCGGCCCCATGAATCACGGCGCAGGCTTTGAGGTACAGGTCGCAAAGGATGTTTACTGGGTCCCCGCAGCTTCTCTCGGCAAGAGCGACCTGACAAATGCCGCCGTTTATTCCATGCTCTCCGATACCCCCGAAGTGAAACAGCAGAAGATCGACACCCTTTATGAAGCGCTTCAGCTCTACCGCATCAGCGGCTTCTTTGCTTCGGATGACAATATCCGCATTCAGGAGCGCGGCATCAACTGGGAGCATCACAAGCCCGGCTATTATGCCGTCCTTTCCAATAACGGCTGCTGCGCCACCGACTCCAACTGGCTCAACTATATCCTGAAAGGCGACTATGAAGAAGTCGGTTTTATGGCCTATTCCCACACCGACGGCAGCGGTCATATCTTCAACTATATCAAGTCGGGCGGCTGGTATTATTTCATCGACCTGACCGCACACCGCGCCGCCGACAGCAACTGTGCTTTTGAGACCGGCAGCATGACCGACTATTACAACAGCAACTCCATCCTCGGCAACATCCATAAAGCAAAGACCCCCGAAGCTTATGTGAACTATCTGCGCGGCAGTTTTGGAAGCAATGCTCCCGGTTTGTTCTTCCTGTACAGAGCAGGCGACTGTCTCGCTGTAGACGGTATCCGCGACGGCACAAAGACCGAGATCGTCTATGGTCTCCCCTCGGATGTCAGCGTCCGGGTCGTCTATGACAATCCCTCCGACAAGCTGACCTATCGTTTTACCACTCCCCCTTCCAACCTGCCCGACTGGTCGAAGAGCGACCGCTTCCAGTTCCCGTAAAGGAGGATCCTTATGAGCTGTCAGAACAAATTCCCCTGTCCCTGCACCGCAAAAGGCTGCACCCGCCACGGAAAATGCTGTGAATGTGTTGCCCATCACATCACCCACGGCGAAGGCGTGCCCGCCTGTTTCTTCTCCCCTGAGGCAGAGGCGACCTATGACCGCAGTGTGGAAAACCTCGCCCGCGACAGGGGCCTTCTCCCCCCGAAGAAATAACCGTTCAAAAGCTCCCCTTTCCCCGGGGAGCTTTTCGTTTTTTCCGATTGCTTTTCCCCCGAAAAGGAGTATAATGGGCTTAACAACGACCGGGAGGCATGACCATGAACGACACCGTCTTTTTCCGCGACAGACAAAGGCTGCGCGAGCTGGCAAAGCGCTATGCCGAAATCGCTGCACTGGATATCCAGAGAGAAAACGAGCGAAACTGGCGAGCGGTCTACGGTCTGAAAGAGGCAAAGCCGCTGATGGTCATCGATCAGATCTGCTGGGAGGAGCTGGAAATCCTGCCCGAGCTGCAGCTTTGCTGCACCGACCCCTTTGCAAGAGAGCTGGAGCGGCAGTTTCTGCAGACCCTTTACCGTTTTGCACATTTCCCCTGTGATATGGTGGTAAAACCTTATTTTGCCCTGTCAAAGGTCATTTACAACAGCGGATGCGGCGTCACCTCGGTCAATCAGGACGAGAGCGATCACGCCGGTGCACAGTCCCATCTGTATGCGGACGAGATTCCCGATGAAGAGGCACTGGAAAAACTGCACGTCCCCGATATCCGCTATGAAAAAGCTCTTTCAGAAGAGCGAAAAGCCAGAGCAGAGGAATATTTCGGCGATATCCTTCCCGTGCGGCTGACGGGCACCCTTTTGTGGGAGGCTCTCTGGGACCGCATCGTCTTCTGGCGGGGTGCCGAGCCGGTGCTTTATGACCTTGTCGACCGTCCGGAATTTCTCCATGACCTGATGACAAAGCTCTGTGACATCGAGATGAAGACCATCGACCTTTATGAGCAGCAGAACCTCTTTGAAGCAGAGGGTGCATACTGCCACTGTCTGGAAACCTATTGCGACGAGCTTCCCGCCGCCGGCTATGACCCCGCCCGCACCCGTGCGGCAGACTGCTGGGTCTCCGGCGCGGCACAGATCTTTTCCGAGGTCTCGCCTGCCATGCACGAGGAGTTCGAGATCGATTATCTGAAACCTGTCTTCGAGCGGTTCGGTCTGGTCAACTATGGCTGCTGTGAGCCGCTGCACCGCAAGATCGACATCATCAGAAAGATCCGCAACGTCCGCGCCATTTCGGTCAGCCCCTGGGCAGATGTGAACATCGCTGCCGAAGCCATGGGAAATTCCTATGTCATGGCACGAAAGCCCAATCCCGCCTTCCTCGCTTTTTCTCAGATGGAGGAGGAGCCCATCGCAAAACAGGTGCGCGAAACATTAAACGCCTGCCGGAAAAACGGCACTCCGGTCATCTTCGCCCTCAAGGATCTGACCACCCTGCAGCATGACCCCTACCGTCTCGATCGCTGGCACGATATCGTGAAACGGGAGATCGAATCCTTCTGAAAAAACAAAACCCCCGCAGCCAAAAACTGCGGGGGAATTTTTATCTCTTCATATTCTGCGCCGCGATAAAGCACTCGAGCACTCTTGTTTCCCGCTCGATCCAGGGGGCGCCGTTGGCATTTCCGTGGTCATCAAAGCGGTTTTTGCGCAGGGCTTCCTCCGGGGTGACAAAGGTGAGGGTATAGCCCGCTTCCAGCTCGTCCGCCTCCAGCCGCTGGTGACCCATCTCGGCATGGGCTCGGCAGGTATAGTAGTAATTCTCCTGCTCGAAGATGGTCTCTTTCCGGCTGGCGATGCTGCTCAGACGAAGCACCTCGCCGAACTCCTCAATGGATTCGGGAATGATCCTGAGCCCCGACTCCTCCTCCGCCTCGCGGATCAGAGCCTGATGGTAGGTCTCGCCCGCCTCGATACCGCCGCCGGGAAAGGTATAGTAATCGTGCAC
>JAFQND010000338.1 GCA_017396055.1 Oscillospiraceae bacterium | reverse complement strand
GGGAAGAAGGGAACGCCGAATTTGTCTGCGTAATCCTGAACCTTGTCGCGGCCGGAAGCGCGCATCTCAAGCAGGAAGTCGATCTTTTCGTCGGTGATGATGCCCTCTTCGTCGAGGATATAGCCGTCGGGACCGGACAGGGTGATGGCCTTGCCGCCCAGCTCAGCGATCTTCTTGCAGGCGCCCCAGGCTACGTTGCCGAAACCGGAAACTACAAAGGTCTTGCCTTCGATGGAGTCGCCTTCATGGGCAAAGACTTCGTTTGCATAATAGATAGCGCCGAAACCGGTAGCTTCGGGACGAAGGATCGAACCGCCGTAAGATCTGCCCTTGCCGGTCAGAACGCCGGTAAACTCGTTGGTCAGTCTCTTGTACTGGCCGTACAGATAGCCGACTTCGCGTGCGCCTACGCCGATGTCACCTGCGGGGACGTCGGTATCGGGACCGATGTGACGGTACAGCTCATTCATAAAGGACTGGCAGAAGCGCATGACTTCCATATCGGACTTGCCTCTGGGGTCAAAGTCAGAGCCGCCCTTGCCGCCGCCCATGGGCAGACCGGTCAGGGAGTTTTTAAAGCCCTGTTCGAAGCCCAGGAACTTGATGATGGAGGAGTTTACAGAGGGATGGAACCGCAGACCGCCCTTGTAGGGACCGATAGCGGAATTGAACTGTACGCGGTAGCCGCGGTTTACCTGAACGACGCCCTTGTCGTCCACCCACGGAACGCGGAACTGTACAAAGCGCTCAGGCTCGACGATACGTTCCATAACGCCCAGCTTTTCCAGCTCGGGACGTGCTTCGATGACGGCTTCAAAAGATTCAAAGACCTCGGTGACAGCCTGAATGAACTCAGGTTCATGGGCGTCTCTCTTTTTAACAGTCTCAAGGACTCTCAGTAAATATTCGTTTTTCAGTGCCATAGTTGTTTCTTCCTTCCTCAATGGGTCTATGTGAGGCATTATACTACAAAATGAAGGAGAATGCAATATTTTTTTGCAAATCCGTCAAAAAATATTTTAAAGAGTTAAAGCTTCAAATCGATACGACCGAAAAGAAGTGCCAAAATTCGCTGATATTCTGAAATAACAGTTCTTTTCTGATAACCCGATGCAGGATTATTGATAGATTTCTGTCAATTTAAAAAGGATCCGCCTGTCACAAAAGCGGATCCCCTTCGTTTATCTGAGCAGCACGCTGTAAAAATCGGTGACGGTATTTTTCACCTGTCTGGCCGTGCGGGCATCCACCCGCTCGATGGCCGGATTGGAGGCAATAACCGCCTCGCAATAATCGGCACGGTTGTACTCCACCTCAACGGTAAAAGGTACCGGGAACCGGAACGGTGCGATCTCCCCTCTTGCTCTGAAGCCGTCACAGGCAGCCTGACGGATCAGCCCGAGTGCTTCGCTCTGGTGCAGACAGACCGCATGGTTGCGGGAATCGGCGATCTTGACAGCCGCCGTTCTGATACCGGGGAAGGATTTTTCCGCCTCTTCACAGGCCGTACGGTCGCCGCTGAGCATGACATTCGGGATGCCGTAATAACCGGTATAGATGCCGATCTGTTCCATCTCGCCGCAGGGAACGCCGTTATAACAATAGTTATGGATGGTGGCAGAGGACTGGGTGTGATCAAGAAATCCCAGCATAGTACCGGACTTGGCATGGGCACCTACCTGCATCACCGCGCCGATCTCATGGATCACATCATGCATCTCAGGCACACCAACGCGTATCGCTCTGGGGTCGAGGGCGTTTTCAGGAAAATTCTTTCCGCTTCCGTGACCGTCCACCACATAGACCTTCTCTGCGCCTGCGGCAAAAGCGCCGTCGACGGCAGCGTTCGTATCAGCAATCAGCAGCTTACAGGCCTCTTTATACTCAGTTTCTTCAAAGATCTGGTCGATGGTATATACACCGGAAATTCCTTCCAGGTCGGTAATGATCAGTACGCTGTTTTTCATAAGATCACCTCTTTTTTCAGTATGGCACGAAGCAAGAATAAAGTCAAGGCAGTCTTTGCACCGGCAGGCAAAGAGCCGAAAAACCGCTTCTCCCTCTTCCCTTTTCCACTGTTTTGTGCTAAGATATAAAATGAATTATTATGTACTCTTTCCATTATAGATAGGAGAATAAAACATGCTGCTTTCCATGCAGGATATTGGTGTTTCCTTCTCGGGAAACACTATTCTGGAACATATTGACGGCGATGTGCAGGAAAACTCCCGCATTGGCCTCATCGGCGCAAACGGTGCCGGAAAATCGACGCTGCTCAATATGATCTGCGGCTCGCTGGATAACGAATGGGGCGAGATTTCCCGCCGCGCCGACCTGAATATCGGCTATCTCAGACAAAACAGCGGTCTCTCG
>JAFQND010000337.1 GCA_017396055.1 Oscillospiraceae bacterium | reverse complement strand
TCCGGATGCTGGTTCTTTTTCCGCATACTCCCCCTATGGAGTACGATACGGCTTCTGTATTGTACCGGCTATGGGAAATTTTTTCAGGTTGAAGAAAAACACCCTGCTGGATCGTTATGTGTTTTAAAATGCGATATGAAAGGAACTGACCTATGATTCAAACCAGAAACTTTGTGACTATTCTCATTCTGAACCTCGTTACCTGTGGCATTTACGGTCTTTATTATATGTACACCGTCACACAGGATATGAACACGATGGTCGGCAACGACGGCCACCACATTGACCCTTCCATTGCAGTACTA
Organism: Oscillospiraceae bacterium; assembly: GCA_017396055.1. Classification (GTDB taxonomy): domain Bacteria; phylum Bacillota; class Clostridia; order Oscillospirales; family Ruminococcaceae; genus Faecivivens. The sequence continues at coordinate 9,584 of JAFQND010000337.1, read as the reverse complement.
CTGAACGTGGTCACCTGCGGCTTTTATGGCTGGTACTGGTACTATGAACAGGGCAACCGGATGAAGGCTCTTTGTGACCGTAATAATATCCCTTGTGAAGAAAACGGCACCACTTATCTGATCTGGATGCTGATCGGCGGTCTCGTTTGTGGGGTTGCCTCCTGGATAGGTATGTACCTCTTCATCAAGAACCTGAACAACCTGTCTGCCGCTTATAACCGCAGCATGGGTGCTTATCAGGCTCCTGTCGAAGAAGGCAATGTCAACCTGTAAATTTTACAAAGCTACATAAAAACTCCCCGTCGGAAACGACGGGGAGTTTTTCATACAGATCACTTGATATTGTGCTCGCTGAGCATGACCTGTTTGCAGGTCCAGAGAGCTTCGGAAAGGTCAACATAATAGAGATGAGGATTCTCAAAACGTTTGACTTCGTCCCAAAGATTGTTTACCTGCTCAATGCAGTATTTGCGGATCGTCTCGATATCGGGAGATTCATAGCAGCATTCACCCTTGTCAAAGATCTTGACCAGCAGGGGGCGGAGTTCGACGTCGTTGAACTCTTTGCTCTTCCAGAAATTGGCGGGATCGAACAGGGTGATCGGGCCGGTTGCAGGAACTTCTTCATCGTACATGGCGATGTAGTCGGCTACCGGTTCACCGCTTTCGGTGCTGTAGAGACGATAAACCATCTTCTTGCAGGGGGTAGTGATCTTTTCAACGGTCTCGCTCAGCTTGATACGGGGAGCATAGGTGCCGTTTTCTTCTACAGCAACCAGTTTATAGACACCGCCGAAAACAGGATCGCTCTTGGCAGTGATCAGGTTTTCACCGACACCGAAGCTGGAGAGCTGTGCACCCTGTCTGAGCAGGTCACGGATCAGATATTCATCCAGCGAGTTGGATGCAACGATACCGCAGTCGGGATATCCGGCTTCATCCAGCATTTTTCTTGCTTTCTTGGAAAGATAGGCGATATCGCCGCTGTCAATACGCACACCTTTAGGACGGAAGCCCTTGGGTTTCAGAACTTCGTCAAAGACTTTGATCGCATTGGGAATACCGGATTTCAGAACGTTGTATGTATCGACCAGCAGGGTACAGCTTGCGGGATATACTTCAGCATATGCTTTGAAAGCGTCATATTCATTATCAAAGAGCTGTACCCAGCTATGAGCCATGGTACCCAGCGCAGGGGTGTCGTATTCTCTGTCGGCGATAGCACAGGCAGTACCGCTGCAGCCGGCGATATAAGCGGCTCTTGCACCCAGAACGGCAGCATCATAGCTCTGTGCACGGCGGGAGCCGAATTCCATGACAGGGCGACCTTCTGCGGCACGGACGATGCGGCTGGCTTTGGTGGCGATCAGCGACTGGAAGTTGATAGTCAGAAGGATCATGGTCTCGATCAGCTGTGCTTCCATGATAGGGCCTCAACGATCAGGATGGGCTCATTGGGGAAAATGGGGGTGCCTTCGGGAATTGCCCAGACATCACAGCTGAACTTGAAGTTGCGCAGCCAGTCAAGGAAATCTTCGCCGAAGAGATGTTTTCCCCGGAGATATTCAATATCTTCCTCGGTAAATTTCAGATTCTTGAGATAATCAATGACCTGCTCCAGGCCTGCAGCGATCGCAAAACCGCCATGATCGGGGATCTTGCGGAAGAACATATCGAATACACCGCGCTTGTTCTGCATACCCATCTGCAGGTAGCCGTTGGCCATGGTCAGCTCATAAAAGTCGACCAGCATTGTCAGATTGCGGTCTTTATTCCAATCCATAATGATTCTCCTTTTCTGGAAAGCGGTTTGAACCAGCTTATTATATCCATTATACACGAATTTCAATATTTTTCAAGGCGGTAAATTGATGATATCTCACACTGCAGACAGCAGTTTTTATACATTTATTCAGAAAAAAGGTTGACAGTTCTATTTTACAGTGATAGTATAAGAAAAATGTCTATCCGAAAGGGGTAATCGCTGTGAAAATTCTGTTCCTTAACGGCAGTCCGAATCCGGACGGCGCAACTGCTGCCATCCTTTCCGTGATTCAGGGCGCAGCGGAAGAGAAGGGTCATATCTGCCGCTGTATCTGTCTTGGTGAGATGGATATCCATTTTTGTGTCGGCTGCAAATCCTGCTATGAGACTGGAACCTGCTGTCAGCAGGACGATATGGATGAGATCCATGCCGCCATGGAAGAGGCTGACGTTATTGTCATGGGGTTGCCTTCTTATTGGGGAGATATGCCTGGGCACGCCAAAACTTTTATCGACCGTACGACTCCTTATTGCGACACCAATGCCGGACACAGTTCTTTTTCCGACGGAAAGATCGGTTATGCTGTCGCTGTGCGGGCCGGTCCAACTACCCGTGAGAGTGATCATCTGATCGCCTCGATCGAACACTTTTACGGACATCTGCATATCGAAATGAAGGGCTCGGCTTATCTGACGCTCGCTGATACAAAAGAACAGGTCCTCGCCCGCAAGGAAGAAGTTCTTGCACAGTGCAGCGAATGGTTTTGAGGAGGATATCTGTGAATACTCCGATCGATATCAGTAATGTCATTCTGCACACCGAAAGACTGATTCTTCGTCCGTGGAAAGAAACTGACCTGGATGATTATTATGCCTACGCTTCGGTGGATGGCGTCGGTCAGATGGCGGGCTGGCCTCCTCACAAAAGTAAAGAGGAATCCAAGCATATTCTGTGCCGTTTTATCGAGCACAGAAAGACTTTTGCACTGGAATACGAAGGGAAAGTGATCAGCTCTTTGGGTATCGAGGAATACGACGAAGAGAAATTCCCCGAGTTTGCAGACAAAAACTGCAGGGAGATCGGTTATGTCCTATCGAAAGAATACTGGGGACGTGGTTTGATGCCGGAGGCAGTGAAGGAAGTCGTCCGCTACCTTTTTGAAAAGGTCGGGCTGGACGTAATTTCTGCGGACATTTCCTGCAGAATACCCAGTCAGGGCGGGTACAGGAAAAATGCGGCTTTGAGCACTATGCCTTCGGGCGGTACAGAACGGTCATGGGAACCGTAGAGGACAATGCGTTCAATATCCTCACAAGAGAAAAATGGCAGTCAGCATAAACGAAAGAGCCGTGTTCGTCTGAACGCGGCTCTTTTCATCAGATATGTCCGATGTCCACTGCTTCTGAGGGGAGAGAACGGTCTTCCGGAACCAGTTCGTCGGGGAAGTGTACCATAATGTTGTCCGAAGCGATGCGTTCCTGCAGAATACCGATATCCACATCGGTGATAGCAACGTTCGTCTCCAGAGCCAGCACAGCGGCCTCGGCGGCGGCCTGACCGGTGATGATGGCGGGGGGAATGACTCTGAGCATATCCCATGCGTAGCCTGCACCTCCGGCACTGCGTCCGGCAGTGATAAGGTTGTCAAAGCCCTTTTTTGTCAGACAGCGGAGAGGTACTTCCATCAATACATCCCGATGGTCGAAGTCATTGATGGCACAGACCGAGTCATCGAAATGCTTGTAAATGTCATCCGTCGTCAGTGTATAATCGCCGTCGATATGACAGGTGGTACGGAACTGCGGCATCATCGGCAGCATAGCAATATCTCTGGAGAGGCGCTCCTGTTCTTTGATTTTGTCCAGCATCAGCACCTGATTGCGGATCAGATAGTCGGAAACTTCATCTACTGTCGTGCCGGAATAGCGTGGTGCGTCTTCGGGCTGATTATGGCCATAGAGAGAAGCATTTCCGCCGGCTACACCGATGAATGCATCATAGATATTGCCGGATTCGGCGGCCTTTCTGCAGGATTCTACCGAAATTGCCTTGCCGGTATAGGTGAAGTAATTTTGTCCGGTGACGGTGGGCATACCGGACCTTCTCAGAACATCGGCATCACCGGTAGTATCGATAACCATACCCGCAGCAAAGAATTCCCGGCCGGATTTACTCTCTGTGACGATGCCGATACAATGTCCGTCTTCCATGACAGGTTGAGAGGCGATGCAGTCAAACAGCAGATCAACACCGGCGTTTTTTACCTGTTCAGTCAGCTGCAGTGCAAAGATATAGGGAGAATACCGCTGTACATAGCGGATCAGGGTGGGCTCTTTGGGCTCGCCGTCTTTCCATTCATCGGGAATGGTGTCATAGCAGTATTCCGCCGACATCCGTACCCATTCTTCACACAGACCTTTGATAATCTGTTTTCCGCGGCCGGTGCACATGGGCACGAAAAGGTTGATCAGACCGAGGGTACCCAATCCACCGAGGATAGTGGATTTTTCCAGGAGCAGCACGCTTTTTCCTCGCTTTTTTGCAGTCAGCGCCGCAGCCACACCGGCCAGTCCGCCGCCGACAACGATGATGTCGTATTCTTTTTTACAGGAGAGTTCCTGCGTTACAGTGACAGATTTTTTCATACAGGTCACACCTTTCGGTCATTCTGCTTACATTATAGCATATAGCGTGTTTTTTTCAAGCGGCATTTTGCCGGAATATCGGCGTTGACAAACGTTTCCTTTATGCTATAATAAAGGCGGAAACGATCATCGAAAAGCTGAAAGGAGTGACCTTTCTGAATACCCAATATATTTCGTTTATCGTTATAATTGTTGTTTTATTTATCCTGCTGCGGAACAGAAAACTCGCCGCAGTGAAAAAAAGTGATCGAAAAAAGAAAGACGGGGTGCAAAACAGAAATGATCGAACTTGCAAAGAGATTCATCGGAAAAGAATGTCTGCTCTATTCCTTCGATGGAAATCATCAGTTCTCCGGCACGATCAAAGAGGTAGTTGACGGCGCCGCTCTGGTGGAGAATAACGGTACTGTCGAAGCGATCAACCTTGATTTTGTGATCCGGATCCGGGAATATCCCCGAAACAAAAAGGGAAAGAAAAAATCCATCGTCGTGGATTGATTTTCTCTGAAACAGAAAAAGGCTCCCCGCAAAGGGGAGCCTTTTTGCATCATTGACAGGTTGGATCAGATACGGCTGTCCAGCAGATCAACATATTTTTCCTTAAATTCGGCAAAGGTGCCATTGTCCAGCGCTTCTCTGATCTTCTCCATCAGAGTGTTGTAGAACCAAAGGTTATGAGCAACCGCCAGACGCATAGCCAGCATCTCATTTGCCTTGAACAGATGACGCAGATAAGCGCGGGAGTGACGCCGGCAGGTGGGGCAGCCGCACTCGGTGTCGATGGGCAGCTCGTCTTCGGCATATTTGGCGTTCATGATGTTGCGGATGCCGTTCCAGGTGTTCAGATGATCGTGACGGGCATTACGGGAGGGCATGACACAGTCAAACAGGTCAACACCGCGGCTGACCGCTTCGATGATATTGCCGGGGGTGCCGACGCCCATCAGATAGCGGGGTTTGTCAGCGGGCATATGGGGCTCTACAGCAGAAATGATCCGGTACATATCGGCTGCGGGCTCGCCGACAGCCAGACCGCCGATGGCATAGCCGTCCAGATCCAGCTTTGCGATCTCTTTCATGTGCGCGATGCGAAGGTCCTCGTATACACAGCCCTGATTGATGCCGAACAGCAGCTGATTGGGATTAACGGTGTCGGGCAGAGAATTGAGACGCTCCATCTCAGCCTTGCAGCGAATCAGCCAGCGGGTGGTCCGTTCACAGGATTTTTTGGAATACTCATGAGTGGAAGGGTTCTCGACGCATTCGTCAAAGGCCATGGCGATGGTAGAACCGAGGTTCGACTGGATCTGCATGCTGATTTCGGGGCTCATGAAGATCTTTCTGCCGTCGATATGCGAGGCAAAGGTGACGCCTTCTTCTTTGATCTTGCGCAGAGAGGCGAGGGAGAAGACCTGGAATCCGCCCGAGTCGGTGAGAATGGGTCTGTCCCAGCCCATGAATTTATGCAGACCGCCCATCCGGCGGATCAGCTGATCGCCGGGACGAACGTGCAGATGATAGGTGTTGCACAGTTCTACCTGACATTTCAGATCTACCAGATCATAGGAAGAGATACCGCCCTTGATGGCAGCAGAGGTGCCGACATTCATAAAAGCGGGGGTCTGTACGGTTCCGTGAACGGTCTCAAAAGTGCCGCGGCGGGCGTTTCCTTCTTTTTTGATAAGGGTATATTTAGCCATGGTTATTCCTTTCTTTTAGAGAATGATCATCGCATCGCCGAAGCTGAAGAAGCGATAGCGCTCTTCAACAGCGACTTTATATGCATTCATGACGTGGTCATAGCCCGCCAGTGCAGATACCAGCATGATCAGTGTGCTTTCAGGCAGATGGAAATTGGTGATCAGGCCATCGATGCATTTGAATTCATAGCCGGGATAGATAAAGATATCGGTCCAGCCGTCAGCTTCTTTTATACCGTCGAAGAAAGTGGCGACGCTTTCCAGCGTACGACAGCTGGTGGTGCCGACAGCAATGACTCTGCCGCCGTTTGCTTTGGTTTCGTGGATCAGCTCTGCGGTATGGGCAGGCAGATGATAATGCTCCGAATGCATCTTATGGTCAAGGACATTGTCCTCCTTTACCGGGCGGAAGGTGCCGAGACCGACATGGAGGGTAACATCGGTGATACGTACTCCTTTTTCTCTGAGTTTCTCCATCAGTTCGGGAGTAAAGTGCAGACCGGCGGTAGGTGCTGCCGCCGAACCGAGCTCTTTGGAATAGACGGTCTGATACCGCTCTTTATCCTGCAGTTTTTCGGTGATATAAGGGGGAAGAGGCATCTGACCGATCTGATCGAGGATGGTGAAGATGTTGGCCGCGGGGTCGTGTTCAAACCGGACAAGACGGTTGCCGCCATCCAGGATCTCAAGGATCTCCGCTTTCAGCAGTCCCTCACCGAAGACAAACCTGGCACCGGGTTTTGCGCGTCTGCCGGGCTTTACAAGAATCTCCCAGACATCCTGTTCCTTCTGTTCCAGCAAAAGAAACTCCATGGCGGCGCCGGTATCCTCCTTGACGCCATAGAGACGGGCGGGGATGACGCGGGAGTTGTTGACGACCAGCAGATCGCCGGGACGCAGCAGATCAAGGATATCATAGAAATGTCCGTGGGTGATCTCACCGGATTCTTTTCCCAGCTGAAGTAATCTTGAATGATCCCGTTTTTCCAGAGGATGCTGCGCGATCAGCTCCTCAGGCAGATCAAAATAAAAATCGCTTTTGAGCATATGAAACCTTCCGTTCTGCCAAAAAAGGCAAGCAAAATATTATATAAAGGTAAGACCGTGACAACAGTCCTGCATCGGTACACAAATACTTTTCAGGTTTTTTCGCTTTGCCTTAAAAAAGAATTGACAGGGAAAAACGAAAGTGTTATGATATATTAAAGAAATAATTATGGGTCAGAGGCGCGGTCATAAAAAGTACGTGTGCAGAGATCTCCCGGTCGCCGAAGCACGCGAAAAGGTATCACCGCCGAAGGCGGCAGCTCCCGGGTAGGGCAGCCGGCCTGGTTTCCTGTCAAAGAGGCAGGCGACTGTCGTCATGGATCATGATGGAGTGCTGACATTTCGTTTTCCCGGTGTGTCATCGAGAACGATTGCAGCGTATACTATTATAATCGATGACGGACCGGTTTTCAACCGGTTTTTTTATCGAAATGCAAATTCCTGCAAAAGTTTGTCGCTGTGCCCACATAAAAAGGCATTTTCCCCGGAAAGAGAAGGAGTTTTGATCATGAAGAATTACAAAGTCGGCATCATTGGTGCCACCGGCATGGTTGGTCAGCGTTTTGCAACCCTGCTGGAAAATCATCCCTGGTTCACTGTTACTGCGCTGGCAGCTTCCTCCAGAAGCGCTGGCAGGACTTATAAAGACGCTGTCGGTTCCCGTTGGGCTATGAAGACTCCCATGCCTGCTTCCATGAGCGAGATGGTTCTTTTCGATGCCACTGAGGATATCGACAAGATCGCCGAGCTGGTCGATTTCGTTTTCTGTGCGGGCAATATGCCCAAGGCTGAGATCAAGGCACTGGAAGAAATGTATGCCAAGAAGGAGATCCCTGTTGTTTCCAACAACTCTGCTCACCGCGGCACTCCCGATGTTCCCATGATCGTACCTGAGATCAACGCTGATCACGTAGAAGTCATCGATGCTCAGCGTGCTCGTCTTGGTACCAAGAAAGGCTTTATCGCCGTTAAATCCAACTGCTCTCTGCAGAGCTATGTTCCCGCACTGCATCCTCTGAAGGAAGTCTACGGTTTGACCGAAGCTCTCGCCTGCACTTATCAGGCTATTTCCGGCGCAGGCAAAACTTTTGAAACCATGCCCGAGATCGTGGATAATATCATCCCCTTTATCGGCGGCGAGGAAGAGAAGAGCGAGCAGGAGCCTCTGAAGCTGTGGGGACATGTGGAAAACGGCGTTATCGTAAATGAGACCGGTGTTTCTATTACTGCCCAGTGCTTCCGCGTGCCTGTTTCCGACGGTCACACTGCTGCTGTTTTTGCACGTTTTGAAAAGAAACCCGAGATTGAGGACATCAAAAAGATCTGGGCAGAGTTCAAAGGCCCCGCACAGGAGCTTGAGCTGCCTTCTGCCCCCAAACAGTTCCTGCACTATTTCGAAGAAGACAATCGTCCCCAGGCTAAGCTTGATCGTGAGATCGAAGGCGGCATGGCCGTTTCTGTTGGTCGTCTTCGCCCTGACAGCCAGTATGACATCAAGTTCGTCTGCCTGTCCCATAACACTCTGCGCGGTGCTGCAGGCGGTGCGGTTCTTCTGGCTGAGCTTCTGGCTGCCAAAGGTTACATGGACTGATCTGAGACTGAAAGGTTTGGTTTGATTCTATGAAAAAGAAGATCTTTACCGGTGCAGGTGTTGCCATTATCACCCCCATGTTTGAGGATGGCAGCATTAACTGGGAAGAATATGCCCGTTTTATTGATTGGCAGATCGAGAACGGTACCGATTCGATCATCGTATGCGGCACCACCGGCGAGTCTGCTACACTCAGCGATGAGGAGCATATCGAAAGCATCCGTTTCGTCAAGGAAAAGGTTGCAGGACGTGTTCCCGTCATTGCCGGTACCGGCAGCAATGACACTGCCTATGCCATTAAACTGGCCAAAGAAGCTGCTGCCATCGGTGTTGATGGCCTGCTGATCGTGACTCCTTATTATAACAAGACTTCTCAGCGCGGCCTGGTTGCCCATTACAACGCCATTGCCGATGCCACCGATCTTCCCATTATTCTGTACAGCGTTCCCAGCCGCACCGGCGTCAATATCCTGCCCGCCACCTGCAAAGAGCTTTCCAAGCATCCTAACATCGGGGCCATCAAGGAAGCCAGCGGCAATATGGAACAGGTTGCCAAGATCAAGGCCCTCTGCGGCGATGATCTCGATATCTATTCCGGTGAAGACGGCATGATTGTTCCCATGATGTCTCTGGGTGCTCTGGGTGTTATCTCGGTGCTGTCCAATGTGGCTCCCCGTGAGACTCACGATATCTGCCAGTTCTTCTTTGACGGAAAGATCAAAGAGAGCGCTGCCATGCAGCTTGATTATCTCGATCTGGTCGGTGCGCTGTTCTCTGACGTCAATCCCATTCCCGTCAAGGAAGCCTGCAATATGATGGGCTTCAAAGCGGGTCCC
>JAFQND010000336.1 GCA_017396055.1 Oscillospiraceae bacterium | reverse complement strand
TGCCGCGCAGGCCATTGCCGATCTGATTGCCGACGAGGAACTCAGCGAAGAGTACATCATCCCTGCTGCATTTGACGAGCGTGTCGGCCCCGCCGTCGCCAAAGCGGTTGCCGAAGCTGCCCGCAAGTCCGGCGTCGCCCGCATCTGAGCGAGTACTACGCTCCTCGCTGAGCGAGCCCGCTGAACCTCAGCACACAAGACCCGCGAACCTCTCTGAGGCCCGCGGGTCTTTCTATTTTGTTGCTGTGCAAGTATAATGGAAGTGTCCAGACAAATCGTTTTACAACGGAAAGAAAAGAAGGAGTCCAACGTGGAATTCAAAAACAACTATCCCTGTGTGTTTATCCATGGCCTGATGGGGTATGGCGAGCAAGACTTCATGGATGTGGTCTTCCCGAACTTCGGACTGTTCAACCACACCTTCTTCAAGCATCTGAAGGCGCGGGGAATCGAGACCTATAACCCCTCTCTGGGTCCGATGAACAGTGCCTGGGACCGTGCGTGCATCCTTTGGGCATACCTCTTTGGCGGCAGGGTCGACTACGGAAAGGCCCACTCTGAAAAGTACGGACATGCCCGCTATGGCAAAGAGTACCCCGGCGTCCTGAAAGACCTGGGTCAGACGGAGGCCCACAAGAAAATGAACCTGATCGGCCACTCCTTTGGCGGTCCGACGGTTAAAACCGTGGCCTGGTTGTTCGCCTTTGGCTCGGAAGAAGAGCGGGCCGACACGCCGGCGGAAGAACTGTCCCCGCTGTTTGCCGGTGGACATGGCAATCTACTGCATACTGTCACAACGCTCTCCGGCGTCAACAACGGTACTGCACTCGCGTCGTTCTTCGGCAACAAGGGAATGAGTGTCGCAGACTACGCCTATATGGCTCTGGCAACCTTTGTCGGTGACACATACTTCACCAGGTTCATTGATTATGCTACCTCCCAGTGGGGCAACATGCCCTTCTCCGAAGATGTACGGGTCATCCACTTCCGAAACCCGCTCAAATATCTGGACGCATCTCGTGCCTTTGACCGGAACAAGACCTTCGATAATATCAATCACGAGATGCAGATCGAAGTGGTCCAGGAGGTCGTCAACCCCTCTTTGCAGTACCCGGAGAACGTCTATTTCTTCGCTCAGCGTGCGGATGGAACGAAGCCGGGCAGAAACGGTAACCCGGTACCGAGTAAGAGCGACATGATTCTGCCCTGCTGGCTCGTTGGTCAACTCACCGGACGCGCAATGCTGAAGCGCCTGGAAAAGTACGGCGTCCTCACGGACCCGAACTGGAGAAGAAACGACGGCCTCGTCAATCTCGTCGGCCAATCCGCCCCGCTGAACGCGACGTATGAAGAAGCCGACTACGACACCGACTTCAAACCGGGCATCTGGTACAACATGCCGCCCGAGCGCGGAGACCACGCTCTCTGGGTCGGCTGGCTTGTTCCGGCGAAACGATTAAACGCGATCTACGACCGCATGATCGACCTTTACCGCACGCTTCCGGACGCGGAAGACTTGTAATATCAGAAAAAGACCCGTTCAATGAAGCGGGTCTTTTCTTATGGAATCTGTGCCCACACCCCAACAACTCCGAATTTGTCGAACTTTCTAATGCCTAGTATTTCAAATTCTTCAAGCTTACATTTCCTTGGCGATTTACGCCTCATTTGCTTCACCACAGGCGAAACTTTTGGAGGCTTCGCCTCCTCTTCCAAGGGAACATCCGCCAGGCAGCGGGGCGGACGGGACGCCCCTGTTAGCTGCCGTGCGTATTGACGCCCTCCACTTCGCTTCAGGCTCAGGTGCCACAGTCCTTCGGTGCTGTCAAGGGCGCTCCCGAGCGCCACACCCAGTGTGGCGAAGCCCCATGACAGCACCTCCGCCCTGTGGCACGGGGCAGACAACAGGCCAAAGGGGCACTCCGGCCCTTTGACCTGCTCATATCATGGCGAAAATGCTACTGCTTCCTTGGCTTACATGGCAAAGTGTTGTTTTGCGGTCTTTTGCCATGCATTTTCAAAGCGGACATCTCTCTTATTTTTTGGGAATACATGGCAGTAGAGAAAACAAAACGACCTGCCATGTATTGTACAGAGAAGGGCCGTTCGATGGAGTGAAAAATGCATGTCACAGTTTCAAAAACGAAATCGTGACATGCATTTTCTCATTTTTCCTTATGCTAACAGCTTTATTATACATGTCAATTTTGGGGCACTCTTTATCTGACATGCATTCTTCTTTAAGCATCCCTTTCAAACGCTTTTATTGTGATGCCAGGGAGAAAAGTTCAGCAGGCGGGTGCCGTGGAACGCCGCAGGTTCGGAGTTCGGGCACCGTAGCCCGAGCTCTCGAACCTTTCCACCTGCCCGCCTGCGTCGATCAGTGTGTGCGAGCGCACATGCTCTGCAGCGTGACTGGAAGCAGAGTAACCAGCTCAACTGGTTTTGGCTTAGGAAGCTTAGCAAATACCAGTTTGTGAAAAAATGTGACCGGCCGAATCAGTGCTCAGGTATCGTTGGACGGGGTCAGGGTCGTGTTGTATAATGGGCTTTGGAAACCCTGGTCGGCCGGTGAAGAACGGCAGACCGCAAACAGGAGGAAAAACTATGAGCAAGACTTTAGTTACTTATTTCTCGGCATCCGGTGTGACCGCGAACAAGGGACAGAAAATCGCGCAGAAAACCGGCGCGGATACGTTCGAAATCAAACCGGCTGTACCCTATACGTCTGCGGACCTGAACTGGCAGAACAAGCAGAGCCGCAGCAGCATCGAGTGCAACGACCCGGCCTGCCGTCCGGAGATCGTGGACGGGACCGTGGACCTCTCCGCTTACGACACGGTCTACATCGGTTACCCCATCTGGTGGTACACCGCGCCGAACATCATCAACACCTTCATCGAAGCCAACCTGGACGGCCTCAAAGGCAAGCGGATCGTCCTCTTCAAGACGTCCGGCGGCAGCGGGATCAGCAAGTCGGTCTCCGACCTGCAGGGCAAATATCCCAACCTGAGCTTCGAAGCAGAATAACAACTGGATAGGGCACGAACC
>JAFQND010000335.1 GCA_017396055.1 Oscillospiraceae bacterium | reverse complement strand
TGGGCGAAAAGCTCCCGCCGCAGGGTCGCAGGATCGTGATAGGTATGCCAGTCATCCAGCAGGTCGTTCACTTCCCGCTCGGTATAGCTCACGCCCGGCGTAAACCGCTCCGCCAGATAAAGGAGCGCCGCCAGTTTTTTGCTCCGCTTGGACGGCCAGCGAACGAGCCGCCCTTCGGCGTCAAGAAAGGTTTTGATCATTTCCATAAGATTACCTCTGATCAGGCCGTTGATGCTTCGGTCATCAGCGGCGGTGCATACAGACAGGATGCCAGTAAATTCAGTGTAGCACGGAAATGACCGGCTGTCAACCGACGCAAAAAAGAAAACCCCGGCACATCTTTCGATGCGCCGGAGTCTGTGATCAATCAGAGATTAGTCAAAGAAAACGGGCTTGCCGGTTCTGGAGGACTCGTAGATAGCGTCCAGAATGCGGGTAACAACGTAAGCCTGATCTGCGGTTACGAACAGATCGCCTTCGCCTGCCAGAGCCTTGGTCCAGATCTCAGCTTCCTTGGATCTGGGAGCAGAGCCTGCAGAGAAGCCGGGGATGAAGGGAGCGATCTTCTTGCCAACGGTGGTGATGGCAGTCTGTCTTGCAACAACATGGTTCAGACGAACAACGCCGGTGATGGTGTCGAGGCCGCCCTTGGTGCCGCAGAGGTTAACGGTAGCCTGGCCGTTGCAGCCAGCGTCTTCAGCCATGTTCAGTGCCCAGGAAGCACGCAGGTTGATGACAGCGCCGTTCTTCATCTTGATCATGCCGAAAGCAGAGTCTTCAACGTCGTAGGACTCGTGGTTCCAAACGTCGGGCTCGCCGCGGTAGTTGTTCTGGCCCTGAGTCTCAGCGTCAAGCAGTCTGCCGAGCTTCTCGAAGGAGGTGCCGACTACGTAGTCAACTTCGTAGTTGTTCATCATCCAGAGGGTCAGGTCAAGAGCATGGGTACCGATGTCGATCAGAGGACCGCCGCCCTGCTTTTCCTTGTCGATGAATACGCCCCAGGTGGGAACGCCGCGACGACGGAGGAGAGAAGCTTCGCCGTAGTAGATATCGCCCAGCCAGCCATCTTCGATGACCTTCTTAGCGGTAGCGTTTACGGGGAAGTGACGGTACTGATAGCCGATGGTCAGCATCATGCCGGTCTCGTCTCTGACTTCCAGCATCTTCTTAGCGTCTTCCTTGGTAGCAGCCATGGGCTTCTCGCAGAGGACGTGCTTGCCGGCGCGCATAGCGTCGCAGGAGATCTGGCAGTGAGAAACGTTGGGGGTCAGAACATGAACAGCGTAGATCTCGGGATCTGCGAGCAGTTCATGATAGTCGGTGTAAACCTTAGCGTCGGGAGTGCCGTACTTCTTAGCAGCTTCTTCAGCTCTTTCAGGGATCAGGTCGCAGAAAGCAACGAGCTCAACAGCCTCTTCCTGAGCCATGCCGGGGAAATGCTTCTGGTTAGCGATGCCGCCGCAGCCGATGAAGCCAATCTTAATCTTAGCCAGAGTAGATTACCATCCTTTCATATGTAACCGATTACAAAATAAAATAATATACATTTGTATCGGTTCAAGCTTGTTTTTAGTATAGCATAAATAAACATTTTTGGCAATATCCAAATTGTGCTCCCACCGATCAAAAAATGTAAAAAATCGGATATCCTGCGGCAGGAAAAAGTTTCGGCTTGCCTGTCGGCAAAAGCTATGATAGAATATAAATAATGATCAACAAAAAAAGGATGGGTATTATGACACTCACTGCCTTTGAGGCGAAAACGATCGGCGGCAGCCTTTGCGGGATCTCGGCGCTGCATATCGATAAAGACGGCAGCCGACACCATTTTCACTCCCCCATCGACGTCGGCGCGCAGCCGAAAAAGGATCCCCTCACGCTGATCGGACGGATCGAAGGAGCGCCGGCGCTGCGGGATATCTGGCCGGAGATCCGAAGCTGGTTCACCGGCAGTCTTGTCCTCTTCTGCGGCAGCGATCTGAACGCCCTTGTCAAAGCGCTCGAGGCGGAAGGGCTTTATGTCCCCACCCTCTTCTACATAAACCTGAAAGAGATGGCAAGGGGCGCCCGACCGGATCTTTTCCCCGACGCCAAGAGCATCTCC
>JAFQND010000334.1 GCA_017396055.1 Oscillospiraceae bacterium | reverse complement strand
CTGAGCTGTCTTCTGGATATCCCTTATCCTCAGTTCAGTATTCACTTTGATATGAGTCATACCGGTATGACCGCGATCGAGTTCAAAGACGAAGGTGACGGCATTGTCATCCCGAAGGTGCTGACCCTTGCAAACGACTCTCATCTGTATCACGAAGGTCTGCCCACCAGATATCACAATGTGCTTAGATTCTGATCACCTGTCCGAAACGGTCTGCTTTTTGCAGGCCGTTTTTCTTTATGGAATTGTTTTCGTCCGCTTGCATCTGTACGCGGAGCGTGTTATAATTTGCGTGAGATAACGAAAAACGGAGGTTTTGTTATGCTTCTTTTCTATATCCGGCACGGTGACCCCATCTACCGCCCCGATTCGCTGACCCCTTTGGGAAAAAGACAGGCTGAGGCAGTTGCCAAGCGGCTTTGCCTTTACGGTATCGACAAGGTCTATGCCTCCTCTTCCACCCGTGCATCGATGACCTCTGACCCCACCTGTGAGATCATGAAGATCGAAAAGACCGAGGTGGATTTTGCTCATGAAGACCGGGCGTGGGAATTTCTCTCCGCCATGAGAGACGACAACAGCGGAAAAACATGGGCATTTGCAGTTCCCAGCGTCAGAAAACTGTTTGTTTCTCCCGAAGTGCTGGCGCTGAAGGAAAAATGGTATGAGCACCCCGCTTTTGCAGAATACGAGTTCAAGAAAGGCATCGAGCGATGCAGGGTGGAATCGGACGAGTTCCTCGCTTCGCTGGGTTATGAGCATATTCCCGGCACCGGTGCCTATAAACCGGTCGCTCCCACCGAAGAGCGGGTGGCACTTTTTGCCCATCACGGTTTCGGCATGTCGTTTCTGAGCTGTCTTCTGGATATCCCTTATCCGCAGTTCTGCATGCATTTTGACATGAGCCACACCGGCATGACGGTCATCGAATTCAAGGATGAGGGCGGTATCGTGATCCCGAGGGTGCTGACTCTTTCCAACGATTCGCATCTCTACCGTGAGGGACTGCCCACCAAATACAACAACCAGCTGTATTTCTGAGGAGATACCATATGAAGATCCTTTTTGTCTGTCTGGGAAACATCTGCCGGAGCCCCATGGCAGAGTTTGTTCTGAAAAAGATGGTGCGCGAGGCGGGACTAGACTATGAGATTGCTTCCGCCGCTACCAGTGACGAGGAGCACGGAAATCCTGTTTATCCTCCTGCAAGACAGGTCATGGCCCGGCATGGCATCGACTGCAGCGGTAAATTTGCCCGTCAGCTGACCCGTGCTGACTATGAAAAATATAATCTGCTGATCGGCATGGACCGCTCTAACTTGCGGAATATGCAGCGTATCTGCGGCGGCGATCCGGAAGGAAAGATGAGCCTTCTGATGGATTACACCGACCGTCCCGGAGATGTGGCCGACCCCTGGTATACCGGCGATTTCGGGATAGCCTGGCGGGATGTCAATGACGGCTGCCGGGGACTTCTGCAGTACCTTACAGAGAAAGGAACATGATGATGAAAATTTACGTAGCCGCAAGAAAATTTGACGCTTTTGACCGATATTTTCCCCGTCATGTGCTGGACCGTCTGGAAAAGCTGGGCGAAGTGGAATACTGGCCCCATACCCGCACCATGACCCGTGATGAGCTGGCCGAAGCGCTGAAAGATACCGATATTCTCGTGAGCCATTGGGGCACCCCGCAGGTGGATGCCGAGCTTCTGGAAAAAGCGCCGAAGCTGAAGCTGCTGGCCCATGCAGCCGGCACCGTCGCCCATATTGCCAGCGAGGCATTTTACGAAAAAGGGATTCCTGTTCTCAGCGCCAACCCCATCATGGCGAAATATGTGGCAGAGGGCGCGCTTTGCTATCTGCTGGCGGGACTGCGGCTGCTGCCTCAGCACGATGTTCTGGCAAGAGAGAATCAGTGGGTACGCCTGGCCGGTGAGCAGAAAAATCTCTTTGGCGCAAAGATCGGTTTTGTTGGCTGTGGTGCCGCCGCAAGGGAATTCCTCGACCTGCTCCGTCCTTTCGGCTGTGATGTGGCGGTCTATGACCCCTATCTGCCTGAAAACGGTCTTGACCGTTGGGACTTCGCCCATACCGCTTCGCTGGAGGAGGTCATGAGCCGGCCGATCGTTTCAATCCATGCCGCACAGACCCCCGAGACCTATCATATGATCAACGCCGAGCGGCTCGCCATGATGCCTGACGGCGCGTTTCTGATGAATACTGCCCGCGGCTCGCTGATCGATACCAAAGCCCTGATTCCCGAGGTACAGAGCGGCCGGATCTTTGCGATCCTCGATGTCTTTGAGGAAGAGGGCCCCGGCCATGTCCCCGAGGAGCTGATCGCCTGTCCGGCCAACACCATCCTGCAGCCCCACCTGGCGGCGGCGGTCAACTGGCCCATGGCTGATGCCATCGTCGATGATATTGAGCGGTTCCTGAAAGGCGAGGAGCTGCAGCTGACCGTTTCTCTTGGACAGTACCGGCTTATGACCCAAGAATAAGGCGGAGCCCTATTCTTTGCAAGAACGGTTCGCGGCTAAACTGGCGGCCGCGCCGCCAAGGCGGACACCGTTCTCGCGCGTGAGTGCGATTCTGTAATGTACGGTCAGGAATAGACCGATTTCTGGTCCGGATTCTACTCCCGGTGGGTGTAACCGGGCCGCCTGATGGTTTATACTGTCACTGAGAGGAGATGTGCAGGATGGATCAGGGAAAAATCGGAAAATTCATTGCAGTGTGCCGAAGAGAAAAGGGATTCACACAGGAACAGCTGGCTGCGCAGCTGGGTATTACCGGCAAGGCTGTTTCCAAATGGGAGACCGGACGCGGACTTCCCGATCCGTCTGAATACAGCTCTTTGTGCGAAATATTGGGTATTACAGCTGACGAACTGCTCGCTGGAGAAAAATCGGACACTGATCTTGAAAATGAAGCGAAAGATCGTCTTGCGGAGCTGCTGATCAGCAGGCTCTATCGCGCCGACTGCGGCATCAGTTATGGGGAATTCCGGAACGCTCTGCTGAGAATGTCGGAGGCAGAAGTGATCCTGTCCCGGTTCGGGAGCAGAGAAGAAGCCGTTGCATATCTGGTGCAGGAAACAGGTCTTTCGGAAGAGGAGTGTGCCGAAGGATATGACCGCTATGTCAGTTTTCAGCAGGGTTTGGGGCAGTGTCCCAATAAAAAGAGGTGAACCGGAATGTCTAGAAGAGTAAAGATCGGTCTGATCCAGGTGCAGCAGCGTCCGGAAGATGACTATGCAAAACGGCTGGATACCCTTTATGAAATGGCAGAAAACTGCCTGAAAGCGGGGGCAGAGCTTGTCTTTTTCCCTGAGGCTTATCAGCATGTTCCAGACAGACAGATCATCTTCCGGCCCGATGAGCTGAACAGAAAATTCGAAGAATGGAAAGAACGCTGTGCCGGTCTCGCCCGGAAATATCACGCTTATGTGGTGCCGTGGGATTATGAAGTCTCGGGCGAAAAGATCTATAACTGTTCCTACATCCTCGACCGGGAGGGCAGAGAAACCGGCCGTTTCCGTAAGGTCCATCTGACCCATGCCGAGCTGGAGCGGGGAATTGCCCACGGCGATGATTTTCCCGTTTTCGATCTGGATTTCGGCAGAGTCGGCATCATGATCTGTTTTGACAATTACTATCCCGAGTCCGCGAGGATACTGGGAAACAGAGGTGCAGAACTTGTACTGTATCCTCTTTACGGCGATACCCTGATCCCTCAGTGGGAGCTGAAGATGCGTGCCCGTGCGGTGGACAACAGCATGTATATCGCCTGCAGCCAGATCGATAACCGGCCCGGAGTGGTTTATACCGGCATGGTCGACCCCTGCGGCAATGTGATCGCCCGCCTTGAACTGCAGCCCAGCTTTGCTGTTGTCGAGATCGAGATGGGCAAGGCAGTCGACACCCATACCACCGGTTCTCTTGAACATACCGAGAATATTCGGGATTATCTGGCAAGATGCCGGTATCCCGCGGCCTATGGAGGACTTCTGGAAGAAACCGCCGATCCTAAAAGCTGGGACGAGATTTTTTACGGCAACCCGCCCCATATCCTGACAAAGGAAGAATATCTGGAGGAAAAGAAATGAAACTCGCTTTTTCGACTCTGGGATGCCCCGGATGGAGTTTTGAAAAGGTCGTATCGGAAGCCGTACGGATGGGTTACGGCGCTGTGGAACTGAGAGGCCTTGAAGGCTGCCTCGAACTGGGAAAACTCTCCGAACTGCAGCCGCAAAACCGTGTTGGTACAAAACAGATCCTCGCCGAAGCGGGAATATCCTTCTGTTCGCTGGATACCTCCTGTTCTTTCCACGATCCGGAAAAGCTGGAGGATGCGCTCTGTGAGGGAAGAGAGGCCATCGATATCGCCTCTGACATGGATATACGGTATATCCGCGTGTTCGGCAACTCTCTGCCGGCGGAGTATTCCGAGGAGGAATCGCTTTCCCGCATTGCCGGCGGTATCCGCGAACTCTGCCTTTATGCGGAGGGGAAAGGTGTACAGGTATTGCTGGAGGTGCATGGCGATCTGGTCACGCCTGAGCGGCTGGTCACAGTGGCTGAGGAGGTGGACCGTCCCGAGTTCGGCATGATCTGGGATGTGGAGCATATTTCGGGCTGTACCCACAGGCAGCTGTACGCCGCCATTAAGCCCTGGATCCGTCATGTGCATCTGAAAGATAGCTATTCCGAAGATGGCAAGCGGGTGCTCTGTCTGCCGGGCAGGGGAGATCTGCCTCTCGAAGAGATCGTGCGGATGATGCTGGCGGACGGGTACGACGGATGGTTCTCCTTTGAGTGGGAGAAAGTCTGGCACAATGAGCTGCCCTAACCGGAAGAAGCTTTCCCGGAGTATGTCCGGATGATGGAAAAATTCGGCTTTTGACAGGAAAATGAAACGAAAAACCGCCGTCTTGATTGGACGGCGGTTTTCATTGTTTATCAAATCAGTCGGCAAGCGGGTAATCTGCCAGATATTTATCGGTCAGGCCGCATTCATCGATCAGCTTGAACAGGGTATAGCGGGTGCGGTAGTCTTTGGCGCAGTGCATGGAAACGTTGAGCAGCTCGTTGTCGATACCCTCTTCTTCGGGAGTCAGATGGGCATTCAGCACCTTCATCGCCTGCAGGATCCGTTCATAGTCCGGCAGTTCGTCGATCACAGCCTTGATATCGTCAAAGCGCTCCTGTGCTCGGCGGATACGGCGTTCCTGTTCTTCCCAGGTGAGAAAATCTTCAGGGTTTTCTTCCATGATGGTGGTGCCGCTTTCTTCGCCGTAGGTCTTAAGCATCCATTCTGTCCGCTCTTCCCGGCTTATGCGGTGTGCCTTGATAGATTCCAGATCCAGTCCGGACAGGTCTTCCGAAGCAAAACGCTGGAATACAGGCCATACGAGAAGGGTGGCTACGCCTACAGAGGAACCGTGATGGGGCGGCTTGTTCCCCCTGGTCAGCTGGATCATATCCCAGTAGTGGGCAATATTGTGCTCCACGGAGGCAACAGCGCGGGTATGTCCGACGATCATGATGGTCACACCGGCCAGAAGCAGCGCTTCGATAAGAATACGCATGCCTTTTTCGGTTCTGTTTGCGATCTCTTCGGCGTTGTCCACCAGTTTGTTCACAGCGTCTGTGACGATCTCGCCGCAGACGTCACAATAGGGCTCGTCGTTGATGATATTTCCAAGCTTCCAGTCTGCTTTTGCGATATATTTGCCCAGCACATCGCCTACACCCCACGCTACCATGGGCAGGGGAGCGGTACGCAGAATATCAAGGTCGCATACAATGATCTCCGGGCAGAAACCTGTGCGGTGGATCTTCAGTCCGCGCAGCAGCAGAGGCGCCACCACGGAAGTATAGCCGTCCATGGAGGGGGCGGTGCCGACGCTGACGAAGGGAAGACCGGTGCGGACGGAATTAACTCTGGTGATGTCCGTCAGAGAACCGGAACCCACGCTGATCAGAAATTCGGTTTCCGGCTGGATGGAGAGAAGCACTTCGCCGACAGAACGCTCGTCGGGATCCACATCGCCGTCTCTGAGGATCTTACGGAGTATTACCTGGAAACCCGCGTCTTTTAAAATGGTTTCCACAGCCTGACCGGCGACCTGAT
>JAFQND010000035.1 GCA_017396055.1 Oscillospiraceae bacterium | reverse complement strand
CGATCCGGTCGAAAGAGGTATCCTTCAGAAGCGCACGGGTCTTTTCTGCCTGCAGGATGCCGGCTTCGTTCAAAGGAATATCGCTCCAGCCCTGTAAAAGATGGGCTTCATTCCAGTCGGTCTCGCCGTGACGGACATAGATCACTTGCATAGTATCTCTCCCATGTGATGATATCTTATTATACCCTGCCGAAGCGGGAAAAGCAACTGCGCCCCTTTCCGGCGTCAGTCCGTTCTTTCGGACGGCGGAGCAAACGTGAGAACAACGCCGGTGAACAGGGTGCGCAGCTCGGCAAGTGTCATCTTGCGATGCCCCATGACAGGATCGTTGATATAGGCAAAGACATCGTCCATTCTCTCCAGAACGACAAAGTGATTATAGTTCCAGTGGATGATACAGGGAAATCGAACCTTCTTCAGCCCCGGGATCTCTTTTTTATATCCGTGACAGTCAAACCCGTATCTTTTTGCTGTCCGCATCAGATCTCCCGCATTACATCCGTTTTCTGTGGTACAGGTCTCGACGCTCATCTGATCCAGGGGGATATGCACACCGTAATAAGCAAATATCATCGCAAGAGAGGCCGCACCGCATTCGGCGGTATTTCTCTGCAGAACGGTCGGCGTATGTCCCTGTCCGGGGTCCTTGGTATAGACGCTCACCGCCGCCAGCACCTGTTTCATTTCATAAGATGCCTCGTTTATTTCGCTGACCGCAATGATCTGTTTGTTGTGAATATAAAAAGTAAAAGAATCATTCAGTTCTACTTTTTCCAGCTCTATCGTGATGATCGACTTTTTATAGGTCAGCACAGCAAGTTCCACTTCGCTGTCAACTGCCTCCGACATCTGTGCGTCGTTGCTCAGCAGTAAAACAAAACAGCCGCAGTCCCGGATGGCTTTGGTGATGACTGCCGCATATTTGCTTCCCGCCGGAATGTCATAGGGAGCCATCCAGGTATCGATACCATGTTTGCAGAAAAGCTCACGCACCGCATCCGCGCTGGATTGATTCTTTGTGCTGTAGCTGATAAACGCATATCCCATTTTACGAACCCCCGTTCCGAAACAAGCTTGTTATCCGATCTATTTTACCATACTTTTTCATTTCGTTCAATGCGGACAGATCCCTCTCGCCCGGATATTCAGCCGGCCGGCCTGTTCCGGTTGACGGAAGGATGTTTTTTATGCTACAATAAAGTTGATTCAAAACCAGAACGGAGTGAGTTTATGAAAAAGATCGACTGCCATCTGCATATCCATACCCGCGAAGGTCAGGACACCCCCGAACAGCTGATCGAAAAGCTGCATGCCGCCGGATTTGACGGTGCCATCGCCATCGGTGACAATCCCGCCTCCTTCAAGCACACGTTGGACGAACAGCCCATCCCCAACGACAAGCGGCTGGAGAATCTCTTTGCTGTAACCGACGGTCATCCCGAGCTCTATCCCTTCTACTGGCTGGATCCCTTTGAGGAGGATATCTTCGACCAGATCGACAAGGCGGTCGAACGGGGCGTCTGCGGTTTCAAGTGCATCCCCAGCTATTTCTTCGTCGGCGACGAGCGCCCCATGGAAGTCTGGAGATATATCGCAAAAACCGGCAAGCCCGTTATGTTCCATTCGGGTATTCTTTATGACAGCTCGGTCAGCGCCATTTTCACCAGACCTATCAACTATGAACCGCTGCTGTTCATTCCCGGGCTGAAGTTTTCGATGGCCCATGTGTCCTGGCCCTGGTGCGACGAAATGATCGCGCTGTACGGCAAGGCAAACTATCTTCACCGCGCAAACGGCGACAAAGTTGCCGAGCTGTTTATCGATACAACTCCCGGCACGCCCCCCTCTTTCCGTGAGGAGGTCTTCCGCAAACTCTTCGGTACCGGCTATCCGCTGGATCACATCATGTTCGGCACCGACAACCGTACTTTCAGCTACAATGTGGAAGGCGCAAAGCGCTGGCTCGAACGGGATGCCGCCATCTATGAAAAGATCGGTCTTGACAAAAAAGTCATCGACGATGTGAACGGCGGTACTTTCCTGCGGTTCATCGGAAAAGAATGAAGATCCTGGTAGATGCCGATGCCTGCCCTGTCAAGGAGATCATCGTCCGCGAAGCAAAGGCGCGTGCGCTCCGGGTGATCATGATCTGTGACACAGCCCACGAGATCCGTGACGGCTACAGCGAAACGGTGACCGTCGACAAGGGTGCCGACAGCGCCGACCTGAAACTGATCTCCCTCGGCGAAGCCGGTGATCTTGTCATCACACAGGACTACGGTGTGGCGGCCATGGCACTGGGCAAAGGAATGAAAGCGCTGAACCAGAACGGGCTGATCTATACGGCCGACAACATCGACCGGCTTTTGTTCGAGCGGTTTCTGGGCAAAAAAGTCCGCAGAAGCGGCGGCCGCACAAAAAATATGAAAAAACGAAGTGCCGAAGATGATGCCGCCTTTGAGCGGTCGCTGCGGCAGCTTCTGAAAATGGAGGAAGAAAATGGCAGTGACCAATGAACAGATCGCCCGCATCAACGAGCTGGCGAAAAAAGCAAAGACCGTCGGCCTGACCCCTGAGGAAGAGGCCGAGCGCAAGGCACTCATAGAGGCGTACATCAAGACCTTCCGCGAGAGCCTCAGAGGCCAGCTGGACAATACCGTCATCGTCCGCCCGGACGGCACCAAAGAGAGCCTGAAGAAAAAATGACAGAATCAGGATGCGTTTTCAGACGCATCCTTTCTGTTTTTCGGGGCAAAATGATCTCAAACCAATGAAAGGCGGGATCATATGAACGAACAGGGTAACCGGCATGACGCGGCTGAGGCGGTCTTCCACACGGCGGACATGGGCCGCAGCACCATCGATACCCTTCTGGAGCGAAGCGATGACAGCGAGTTTTCTGACGTTTTGCGGGAACAGGAAAAATACTTCGACAAAGCGGCAAATGAGGTGCGCCGGCATCTGGACGAAGAGGGCATCGAACCGAGAACGACTCCCTTTGCCGATGCTATGTCGGCCATGGGTGTGCGGATGAACACCTGGATGGATAATTCCTCCTCCCATATGGCACAGATGATGATCGAAGGACACACCATGGGCATTATCGAACTGACACGAAGACTCAACCGTGCCGATCACGGCGGCATGGGCGAAAAGATGGCAAAAGAGATGCTGCAGTTCGAAGAAAAGAGCATCGAAGAACTGAAAAGGTTTCTGTGAGCCTCTCCCCTTTCCGGGGCGACAAACAAAATATCCGGTCTATGACACCATAGACCGGATAATTTCAGTATATACCGTTTGAAGCAGATGTACATCCCTTTCTCTCTTACAGCAGTCCCATGAAGAAGAACGGAATCAGCCGATCACTCCATATCTCTTCGGGCGGCTTCCATCAAAAGGAAGAATGCCTGACCTTCGGGAGCAGTGCCGGGCTTGTCAAAGCTGGGTGCACCGCAAACTCCCTCCACCAGACCGTAGGCATTGACTTTCGACCGGGCGGTGCTGCGAATGATTTCAGCACGGGGCAGCAGCTCGGGCGATACCCAGCCGCCTTTAACGCCTCTGTAAACGGTATAGGCGACCATCTGGGCAAAATTCACTTCGACAAAGGTGTCCGGACGGTCGGGCACATCATAAAACAGCCCGTTTTCCAGCTGCAGCCTGAGAGCACCTTCCAGAAGGATATTGATCTTTTCGATCAGTTCAGCCTTTTCGGCTTCATATCCTTCGGGCAGCATCCGCAGGACACGGGTCATGCCCGCCATTGCCCAGCCGTTGCCAACGCCCCACACATCTTCTCTGAGAAAACGCTTTTCGCCGTCATCCCACATATGTGCCAGAAGCTTCTTTTCGTGGCGGAAAAGGATATTCCAATATCCTCTGATCTGACGCATGGCTTCGCCGAACTTTCCTGCTCTTGCCAGAAAAGGCGGCAGCATATAAAAAGAATCCACCCAGATCTCGGGCGCATAATCCATGTGATAGACGATGCCCTCTTCGTTCCGCGGGGCAGTGACAGTTGCCCAGTGAAGGAGCTTTTCATAAGCGTTCCGGAAATATTCGTCGCCGGTCTGCTCCCATGCAAAGATCAGTGCCTCACCATTTGCACAGGGGTCGGTCACCGCGTGCTGACCTCTCATCGAGGCAGCTCTGCCGTCATCGGTCTGCCGGTAGGCGGCTTCACGGGCCATGGCAATGACCACGTCCCGGTCTCCCTGCTCCAGAAAAGCCTGAGCGAGCGTGCCCTGCTCCCAGGAATAACGCTGTGTGGCAAGAGCCGCCAGCTTGACCTTATCAATAACAGGATCCATATCAGAAATCCTCCTTTTCTGCTGAAAGCCCCCGCTCCGGAAAGAAGCAGGGGCTTTTTCTGACTTGCTTACAGCTTGATGGGCATCACGCCGGTGGCTTTTCTCTCGCCGCTGAGGACGGGAGCCAGAACCTCGAGGGTCATGGGGGTGTAATCCCAGGCCGCAACGGCGGCTGCATGGGCAGGAACTGCCTTCAGGTCATAGGGGTTGCGCAGAGCGACAACTGCCATGGGGATGTTCAGTTCGCCCAGAGCCTTGATCAGATCCAGCTGAGCCTTGTGGATATGGCCGTTGTAGGTGCAGACGAACAGCGAGCTGTGGCCGGCAGCCTTTTCGACAGCGGCGGCGATCTCTTCGGCAGTGGGATCACCGGAAGTCAGGTGGAACTCACCGCCCAGCTTGGAAGCCATATAACCGGGGAAGGTATAGGCAACTGCTTCGGGGTTGGAGACCAGACCGGACTGGAACAGCGGGCAGCCCATGAAGATGGGGTTTTCACCCAGTGCGGGGATCTCGCCGGAAGCGACGGTGATGGTGCGGGCACGGATCTCGAGGGATTCCGCCTGTGCTTCGGGCTGGCCCCAGGTGCCTTCTGCTTCAACACAATAGCGTTTTTTGAACTCGACGATCTTTTCGATGGAAGCATCCATCTCTTCCATGGACAGCTTGCCTTCTTCGAGAGCTTTCTCGACGGCCAGGAAGGATTCTTCCTGCAGAGCGGCGGTATGGCTGACCAGAGTGATATCAACACCTGCGCCCAGAGCGGCAACAACGCCGTTGGCGGTGCCGAAGTATTCCTTGACAGCATCCATTTCCATGCAGTCACTGACGACCAGACCCTTGAAGCCCAGCTCACCCTTGAGGATATCGGTGATCATGACGCGGGACATGGTGGAGGGCAGTTTCTGAGGTTCTACCTGGGGGAAGACGACATGGGTGGTCATGATGGCGGGACAGCCGACCTCAGCCATGGTCTTGAAGGGAGCCAGTTCCATCTTTCTCAGCTCGTCGATGGATTTGTCAACGATGGGCAGGCTGACATGAGAGTCCTGAGCGGTATCGCCGTGACCGGGGAAATGCTTGGCAGTAACCAGCATATCGCTCTCCAGATAGCCCTTGATGTTGGCGGCGCTGTATTTGCTGACCATTTCGGGGGTGTCAGAGAAACCGCGGACACCGATAATGGGATTGTCGGGGTTATTGTTGACGTCAACAGAGGGGGCGAAGTTGAAGTTTACACCGACGGCGTGCAGCTCGTTGGAAGTGAGAACAGCAGCACGGCGGGCGTTTTCGGGGTCGCCGGTAGCAGCAAGAGCCATGGCACCTGCAACGTTGACAGCGTCATCGGAAAGACGGGTGACACAGCCGCCCTCCTGGTCGATACCGATAAAAGCGGGCAGACCGGTCTCGGCTTTGACGAGGGTCTGAATGTCGGCGCAGAGCTTTTTCAGCTGAGCGCAGTCTTCCACGTTGCGGCGGAAGAGGATGATATTGCCGATCTTATACTTCTTGATCAGGTTGATGCAAGCCTCATCCATTTCAAGGCCGGGGAAACCGATCATCAGCCGCTGGCCGATCTTTTCGTACAGGTT
>JAFQND010000333.1 GCA_017396055.1 Oscillospiraceae bacterium | reverse complement strand
TTAATATTGTTGTTATTGTATAAATTGCACAATACAGTAAACAACTATCTTTATTTATTATCCTTTTCATATATAATCTTCCTTTAACATATGATATCCCATTAAATCTTCCGGCACCGCCTCTGTCAATCGTGCCGACGTGTCTTAACACATCTTAACACCTTCCGCACATAAAAAATTGTAACTTTTCTAAAAATACCCGTATTTTCGGCTTGAATCAACCGGATTTATATGTTAAAATGATATCATCTTAATGTAATCTTAACACGGAAAGGCGATGGTATGACGATGAAAAACGATCTTCTGAAGGAAAAGATCCTGGAATCTCTTTCTTCGGTACTCCCTATCACGCTGATCGTCCTGGTCGTCAGCGTCACGATCGCCCCACTGACCCCGGGCGTTTTTATGCTCTTCCTCTTTGGTGCAGTGATGCTCGTCTGCGGCATGGGTCTGTTCACCCTCGGCGTCGACATGTCGATGATGCCCATGGGCGAAGGCATCGGCGTCCAGATGAGCCGCAACAAAAAGGTCAGCTCCACTCTGATCATCGCGTTTCTGCTGGGTGTCATGATCACCATCGCTGAACCCGACCTTCAGGTTTTAGCCGGTGAGGTCCCCGCTGTCCCGAATCTTGTACTGATCCTGACGGTCGCCGTCGGCGTCGGTTTCTTCCTGGTCGTATCCCAGCTTCGTATGCTGCTGAACATTCCCCTTTCCTTTACCTTAGTCGCTTTTTACGCTTTTGTATTTATTCTTGCCGCACTGACCCCGGACAATTTCATCCCCGTCGCCTTTGACTCGGGCGGCGTCACCACCGGTCCCATCACCGTTCCCTTTATCATGGCCCTCGGTATCGGTATGGCATCGATCCGAAGCGATAAAAACTCCGCCAACGACAGCTTTGGTCTGATCGCCCTGTGCAGCATCGGTCCAATCCTTTCGGTACTGCTGCTGGGTGTCTTCTTCCGTCCGGAGAGCACAGGCTATACCGCCTCCGAGCTGATCGAGGTCGCCACCACCCGGACTGCTGCGAAACTTTTCCTTCAGGCACTTCCCCATTACTGCAAAGAGGTCTTCATTGCCCTGGCACCGATCATGGTACTCTTTATCGCCTTCCAGCTGATCTTCCGCCGTTTCCACCGGCATCAGCTGCTGAGAATCGGCACCGGACTTCTCTATTCCTATGTCGGTCTGGTTCTTTTCCTTACCGGTGTCAATGTCGGCTTTATGCCTGCCGGCGAGATCATCGGCGAACGCATCGCCCACAGCGATTATCCCTGGATACTGGTGCCCCTCGGCGCACTTATCGGTTTCTTTATCGTCAAAGCAGAGCCCGCTGTACAGGTACTGACCCGTCAGGTCGAAGAGATCTCCAACGGTTCCATCTCTCAGAAATCCATCATGACCGCTCTTTCGGTCGGTATCTGTATTTCGGTCAGCCTTGCCATGCTGCGTATCCTGACCGGCATGCACATCATGTGGTTTCTGGTACCGGGCTATGGTATCGCCCTGGTACTGACTTTCTTTGTACCCCAGATCTTTACCGGTATCGCCTTTGACTCGGGCGGTGTCGCCAGCGGTCCCATGACCGCAACTTTCCTTCTGCCCATGGCCATGGGCGCCTGTGAGGCACTGGGCGGCAACATCATGACCGACGCTTTCGGCTGTGTCGCCATGGTCGCCATGACACCTCTGCTGACCATTCAGATTCTGGGACTGGTCAGCCAGCTGAAACAGAAAGCTGCACGTCAGCGCCGCCTTGCCCGTCAGGATCAGATTGAAGACTGCATCGTTTATTTCTGACAGAAGGGAAGGGACTTATATGGAACGTACACCTATGAAGATTGCCCTGACCATCGTTGAACGTGGCCGCGGCAAGGGCGTTATCGATTATTATACCGAGCTGGGCGTCACCTGCCACTATCAGTGTGTCGGCCGGGGCACCGCCTCGTCGGAGCTGATGGATACTTTTGGTTTCGGCACTACCGAGCGTGATGTCATCATAAGCATTGCCCCTGAGCTCAACATGCGTCACCTGTGCAAAGGTCTGAGCAATATCTGGCGCAGAAGTATCCGGGCAAAAGGCATCGCCGTCGTGCTCGACCTGAAAGCGATGAGCAATATGATGATGACTGCGGTCATCACCAAAAGCGGCAATGTCACACAGGAAATGAACGGAGGGGAAGCTATGGAAGAGAAAAACAAGAGTCATCATCTGATTCTGATCGCAGTTGATCAGGGTTATACCGATGAAGTCATGAACACCGCCCGCGAAGCCGGTGCAAGAGGCGGCACCGTTATCCGTGCCCGCTGGGCAGGCGGTCAGAGCCCCGAACAGTTCTATGGCATCACCCTGCAGGGCGAAAAAGAGATCATCGCCATCGTCGCCACTGAGGATAATTATGTCCCCATCATGGAATCGGTCAACCGGGAACACGGCATCAAATCCGATGCCCACGGTTCGATCTGTTCGCTTCTGGCAGAAGAAGTCATGCGTATCAACTGACCCGAAAGGCAGGTCCATGGGATCTGCCTTTTTCCATTGGCATTGTTACGAATTTCCGGGTTGTCTTTTGGCAGTTCTGTCATTGACTTCACCGGGGTGATATGATTTAATATTAACGAAAACCTGAAACGGAGGAATCATCATGTCTGATAAGCATCTGGTCGTCATCAGCGTCGACGCGCTGGTGTTCGAAGATCTGGAATATGCAAAGACTCTGCCTAATTTTGCCCGTATTCTGAAAAACGGTTCTATCGTTGAACGCGTCCGCACCATCTGGCCCTCTGTCACCCACCCTGTCCATGCATCCATCATCACCGGTCAGCCCTCCGGTGTCACCACCATTATCAACAATACCCCCTTCGAGCCCGGCAACCCCAGCCCCGTCTGGTTCAATATGATGCATCAGATGCCCTGTGAGACCATTTTCCATGCGGCACACCGCGCAGGTCTGACTTCTGCCGTCTGCTGCTGGCCCGTTACCGAGGGCGGCAACGATGTTGTCGATTATCTGGTACCCGAGCTGTTCGGCCTGGGCGCCCCCGGCAGCGACCCCATGGAAGTTCTGAAAGAACGCGGTGTCAGCGAGTGCGTCATGGATATCATGAAAGAGACTTTCGAAGTTTATGAACCCACCACCCGTCATCCCGTCTATGACGAGCTGGAGATCTATTCCGCCGCTAATATCATCCGCAAGTATAAACCTAACCTGATGTTCTGCCATCCCGGTTATGTAGACGGCGAACGTCACCGTACCGGCCTGTTCACCGACGCTGTCGAAAACTCCCTGCGCCATACCGACAAATGCCTCGGCATGATGCTGGACGCACTGGAAGATGCCGGCATCGCCGATAAGACCGACTTTATCGTCTGCAGCGACCACGGTCAGATGAACATCGTTCGCTCGGTCTGCATCAACGTCTTCCTCGCTGAAGCAGGATTTATCAAGACCGACGAAAACGGCGGCCTTGTCAGCTGGGATGCCATGATGCACAGCAGCGGCATGTCCGGTTATGTCTATCTCTCCCGTCCCGATGACGAAAAGCTGAAGGGCGAAGTAGGCGGCCTGCTCCGCAAGATGGTCGACGACGGCATCTATGGCCTTGACCGGGTCTATACCAGAGAAGAAGCCAAAGAAAAATACGGTGTCGACGGCGATTTCAGCTTTGTTCTGAGTGCCGACAACTACACCTCTCTGCATGACGACTGGCGCAGACCCATCGTCCGCAGCTTTGACCCCACCGACTATCGTTACGGCCGCGCTACCCACGGTCATTCCCCAGAAAAGGGACCTCAGCCCACTCTGCTGGCAATGGGCCCCTCCATCGAGCCCGGTGTTGTCATCCCCGAGGGCCATATTCTGGATCACGCAGCAACCTTTGCAAAGATCCTCGGCATCGACTTCCCCCAGGCACAGGGCACCGCAGCAGCATTCGTCAAATAAAACTGCAGATGCATATGAAAAAGGCACGGAGAATTCCGTGCCTTTTGGCTTGCCCATGTTTGAAAATATTTTATAATTTGTCTAAAATATCTTGACATTCTCCCACAGCTGTGGTATATTTTAGTTAGCAAAGACTAACTACCCCGTCTTTGCTGAGTCAGAACTCTTCCAGCCCAAAGGGCTTTCTTTTATCAGCAAAGGTTAGTTATAGCTAACCCCCCGGGTGCAGCCGGTGCAAACCGTCTGTCCGGCCCCAACTTTGCCAGTCCCCTTGAGTCATGGAAAAGGATCCCTGATTTTATTTTACTTTGGAGCAGGCGAAAGTCTGCTCTTTCTTTTTCGATGGGGGCATGTTATAATGAACTTGAAAGAAAAACAACCGTCCGCCCGGAGAGGAGGAGTTTCCATGACCAAGAAAAAGCTTTTTGCATTTGTGCTTGTTTCCCTGGCCGCAGTATTCTCCGTTCTGACCTTTCTTCCCCGTAAGCGCACGCCCGAACCCGAACTGGACAACAAGTGTTCACTTTTCTGCGAGGGGCTGCTCTGCGTCAGAAAGGATGGAAAATACGGCTATGTCAATGAAAACGGACGGATAGTCATCCCGCTGCAGTTCGAGAGTGCAGAGCCTTTCCGTGAAAACGGTGTTGCGCAGGTGCGCGCTGAAAACGAACGAAAATTTATCAACCCCAGAGGTAAAACCGTCGACTTACCTGAAAAAACTCCCGAGCAGGAAAAAGAAGACGTTTCCTGGTACCGGAAAAATAATCTTAGTGGGCTGCAGGACAAAGACGGCAATCCCCTGACCGAAGCCATGTTCAAAGAATACGGCCCCTTTGCCGAAAACGGATTGGCATGGGTATATATCCGGAGCGGTGGTTATGTCGACAAAACCGGTCAGATCGTCATTCCTCTGCAGTTCAGCGCTGTACGCGACTTTGCCTCCAACGGACTGGCAGCGGTCAAGTACGGCGGAAAATGGGGTTACATCGACGCCACCGGAGAATACGTCATCGAACCTCAGTTCGAAGATGCCCACACCTTCACCTCCTCCGGACTGGCGGCTGTCAGAGTCGAAGGCGAATCCGGCTGGGGATTCATCAACGAAAAGGGAAAGTTCGTCATCGACCCCGAACTGGATGGGTGTCGTTCGGGATTCGGCAGCGACGGATTGGCACTGGTCAGAAAAAAAGACGATCGGTACTGCTTTATCAACCGAAGGGGAAAAGTTGTCCATGAACTTCTGGAAGGAACCGAATTTGTTGACTTCGGCTTCAACGACGGCACGCTCGGAAAAGGCTATATCTACTCGAGGGGCACCAGTTACATCTTCGACCGGAAGGGAAATATCCTCATCCAGCCCGATCAGTACGATGAACTGTCCTACCGTTATGATTCTGATATGTTCCACGGACCGTGCTGAACAAAAAACCGCCCCTCTTTCGAGGAGCGGTTTTCTTTTTGGTTTACATCTTAAACTGGCTCTCCCAGAGATCGAAGTAGAAGCCTTTCTTATTGATAAAGCTGTATGACCTCTTTCAATGTCCCATTGGGGTTATAGTAAGCCTTTGTCGCGGTACCGTCTTCATTTCGTTGTTCTATGGACACCAGAATTCCGTTTGCATAGTCTTCCATTCGCCACGGACGCCCCTGCGGTCTGTACTCATTGATCGCTAACAACGTACCATCAGCATTGTAAAACGTATGTATTGCGCCGACATCGGTATTGATCATAATGGTATTCAAACGATAATTTTCACCATACCGAATATAACGTATCTTTTTTCCGGCTTCATCATATTCCGTAACATCGCGCTGGAACATTTGACCGTTTTGCTCGGTGTAATGCGTTATAATATTTGCGTGCAGTACCGGATCAAACGC
The DNA here is from genome assembly GCA_017396055.1 of Oscillospiraceae bacterium. GTDB lineage: Bacteria > Bacillota > Clostridia > Oscillospirales > Ruminococcaceae > Faecivivens. The sequence continues at coordinate 2,196 of JAFQND010000333.1, read as the reverse complement.
TCTATAGGTATCTATCGTACCATTGGCATGATAAGTCCAAACTCGCTTTTCATTATGCTCATTATCGTGCTCAATTATACGGTAACCACCCTCTGGATTATAATCGACATACAACTCGCCGCCCTCACTCAACGGTATACTCCGATACCCGGAACGAAGCGTGCCATCTGAAGAATAAATGGCATTTCCACCATTTTGATGAACTGCATAATTTACCAATGAACCGTCTCCACTATACCAAAACGTTCCAATTTTTCGGCCTGAGTCATCAAACTGATATATCTCATATTTCTCTACAGACTGATCTGAAGCAAACACCGTGCATCGGGTATGCTCAGTCAGCGTTAAAGTGCGGATGTTCCCTTCGTAATCATAGTACAATTCACATATTGCTCCATCCTCATAGTTATACCGCAAATATTTTTCTCCACGATCATCCGGCTGCGGAGTAAGATCAAGATACAAATCGCTTATGTCTGGATATTTCGCAGGCAAGTGATCAGGGCCTTTAGGCGGTACCGTAATATTTTGAGGCGCAATTTCTACTCCCAGATCGGGAACAGCAATGGGCTCTCCAAGGGCAGAGTTGACAGTAGACAGTTCAGCAAGAGGATGCATGTTAGGGGCTGGTGCGGTAGAAGGAAATTCCATCGGTCCTGAGGAGGACTCCGGTGCAGAGTTTGCTTCACTTGAAGGCTCAGATGTTGGAGCTGATTCCGGAACAGAAGATGGCTCTGATTCCGGCTCAGAAGAGACTTCAACCTCCGGCACAGAAGATGCCGGACTTTCATCAGCCGGTTCTCTTGCCGGCTCAGAGGAAACTTCGGACGATGTCTCGCTCGACTCAGGCGCAGAACTTTCAGGCGGTACAGAAGACTCAGAAGATTCTTCCGATGTGTTTTCGGAAGAAACATCCGAAGATGCCATCTCGGACGAAATTCCGGAAGATGACTCTGCAGGCGGATTTTCTTCAACAACAGGTGTTTTTCCACACGCAGCCATCATCAAAACAAATGACAATGTCAGCGCAAGCAAAGCTTTCCTTTTCATGCAAACTTTTTCCCCTTTCTCTGTTACATCTTAAACTGGCTCTCCCACAGGCCGGCATAGAAGCCTTTCTTTGCAAGCAGGGTCTCGTGATCGCCTTTTTCGATGATGTGGCCGTCTTTCATGACAAGGATCACATCGGCCTCCCGGATGGTGGAGAGGCGGTGGGCGACGATAAAGCTCGTGCGTCCCTTCATCAGCTCGGCAAAAGCCTTCTGGATGCGGATCTCGGTGCGGGTATCGATGGAGGAGGTAGCCTCGTCCAAAATCAGCATGGGCGGGCGGCAGAGCATGACGCGGGTGATACAGAGAAGCTGTTTCTGACCCTGAGAAAGACCGCCGCCATCTTCTGAAATGACGGTGTCATAACCCTTGGGCAGACGCTTGATAAAGCTGTGGGCGTGGGCTGCCTTTGCCGCAGCGATAACTTCTTCGTCGGTGGCATCGGGGCGGCCCATAACAATATTGTCCCGGATGGTGCCGGAGCGGAGCCAGGTCTCCTGCAGTACCATACCATAGCTCGTTCTCAGGCTGTGGCGGGTCAGTTCGCGGATATCGGTTCCGTCGACCGAGATGCTGCCGCCGGTGACATCATAAAACCGCATCAGCAGGTTGATCAGCGTGGTCTTGCCGCAGCCGGTGGGGCCGACGATGGCGATGCGCTGACCGGGCTTTACATCCAGATCCAGATCTTCGATCAGAGGACGGTCGGAAACATACGAGAAAGCAACATCCTTCATCGCAACAGTGCCTTCGGCGTCTTTCAGCACAACGGCATTTTCAGCTTCGGGAGTCTGGGGCTCTTCTTCGATCAGTTCAAAGACTCTGCCGGCACAGGCGAGGGCGTTCTGCAGCTCGGTGACAACGCCGGAGATCTCATGGAAGGGTTTGGTGTAATGGTTGGCATAGCTGAGAAAACAGGTCAGCTGACCGACGGTAATGCTGCCGCTGACAGCCGTCAGGGCGCCCACCAGTGCAACACCTGCATACACAAGGTTGTTGACAAAGCGGGTGGAAGGATTGGTGATGGAGGAATAGAAGATCGCTTTCAGCGAACAATCGGCGAGTTTGTCGTTGATCTCGTCAAAGCGGCGCATGACCTCGCCCTGCTGGCCGTAGGCCTGCACGATCTTCTGGTTGCCGACCATC
>JAFQND010000332.1 GCA_017396055.1 Oscillospiraceae bacterium | reverse complement strand
GGGACTTTCCACTACGCAGATAACCGAACCGTCCCGCTTGGGAGAGGCACAGATCTCACAGGTGTCCTTATCGGTAAAGTTCTGGCAGATGCTGCAGCAATGTATGGCCCGACGGGCCTCCAGAATGCTGTCGGCGAAGCTCTTTGCTTCCGCTTCGGGCATATCCAGCAGATGGAATGCCAGCCGCTGGGCAGACTTTCGTCCGATGCCGGGAAGGGAAGCAAAATGCTCCATCAGCCGTTTCAGCGAAACGGGGATACTGTCCATTTATCAGAACAGGCCGGGAATATTCAGGCCGCCGGAGATCTCGTTCATGCGAGCTTCGTTTTCAGCCTCGATGGTGCGCAGAACTTCATTGACACCACTGATGATCAGATCCTGCAGATCTTCGATAGCTTCGGGATCAACGACTTCGGGTTTCAGGTTGACAGCTTTCAGGACCTTATCACCGGTCATGACGATCTCAACAACGCCGCCGCCGACAGTGGTAGAGAATTCCTTCTGTTTGATCTCTTCCTGAGCCTGCTCCATCTTCTCCTGCATTTTCTGAGCCTGCTTGATCATTGCGTTCATGTTCTGGCCTGCGCCATAGCCCTGAGGGAGTCTTGCTTTCATAATTGTTTACATCCTTTCGGTATTTGATTATTCCCGGACGCGGACTTCCACATCACGGGCAGCTGCTTTCTGCAGAATATCATCAAGGGCAGGGGGAACTTCTGTGGTTTCCTTCTGCTCCTGCTTCACAACTCTAAGCCTGTGACGGCTTCCCAGTTTTTCTTCCACGATGTCCGCCAGCTTTGCACCGATATTATCGGCCAGCAGCAGCTTTTTCAGCATCGCATTGGGGGATTCGATCGAGACCACATTGCCGCTTCGCATGGCGGTGGAATCCTGCAGCAGTACATAAAGTGCAGGTTCTCTGACTGCCAGCTCCTGCAGAAGATCTCCCCACTGAGTAAGGGGTTCCTGTTTGCCCGCAGGCACATCTGGTTCGGCGGCCTGTACCGGACGGGGAACGGAAACACGGGGTCTTACAGGCATCTGCTGCATATTCTGCAGCCCCGCCGTCAGCATACGCTCCAGTTCGGCGATCCGTGCCGTCAGCACCGCCATGTCGGGAGAGGGCTCTCCCGCAGCGGGACGAACCGCAGCATTGTTTTCACCGGTACAGAGACGGATGACCGTCATTTCCATCTCGACCTTTTTGTTGACGCTGCGCCCCAGATTATCAAGGCATTTCTGGAATCCTCCCAGGATCTCCATGACCCTGTCCAGTGAGACCGAAGCCGCCTGTTTCTGCAGACGTTCCAGCTCATCGGGAAGACAGATCACCAGTCCTGTGGGATCGCTGACCGAACGACAGAGAAGCACATCTCTGAAATGAGAGATCATTTCACTGCACAGCCGGTCGATGCCTTTGGCATTTTCATAAAGTTCACTCACCAGGCGAAGAGCTTCTCCGGCGTCCATTTTCAGAATCGCATCGGCCAGAGCAAAAATCTGCTCGCTGCCGGCAATACCGGCTGTGGAAGCGACCACGTCAGGATCCACATGATCGGAGAAAGCAACGCACTGATCCAGAAGGGAAAGAGCATCTCGCATGCCGCCGTCCGCCAATCTTGCAATCAGGCGTGCGGCATCTTCGGTAAGCGTGAAATCCTCATTTTCGCTGACTTCCAGAAGTCTTGAGGCAATATCTGCCGGACGGATCCTGCGGAAATCGTACTGCTGACAACGGGAGACAATCGTCTGAGGGACCTTATGGATCTCGGTGGTCGCCAGGATGAAGAGCACATGGGGAGGCGGTTCCTCCATAATCTTCAGCAGTGCATTGAAAGCACTCGTACTGAGCATGTGCACCTCGTCGATGATATAGACGCGGTAACGGCAGGAGGACGGAGTATAGCTTGCTTCGTCGCGGAGATCGCGGATATCGTCGACACCGTTGTTGGAGGCAGCGTCCATTTCGGTCACATCAAGAATACTGCCGTTTTCAATACCTTTACAGATCTCACATTCCAAGCAGGGATTTCCATCCACCGGATGAAGGCAGTTGACTGCCTTTGCCAGGATCTTGGAACAGGTCGTCTTTCCTGTGCCTCTCGATCCGGTAAAGAGATAGGCGTGAGCGGTCTTGCCTAATCTCACCTGATTCTGAAGGGTCTGGGTAATATGCTCTTGAGACACAACATCGGAAAAAACTTTAGGACGCCATTTCCGATAAAGCGCCAGATACATTGCCACTCCCCCTCAAAAACATCTGCGGATAGAACAAACGCCCCGCCGTCGGCAGGGCGAGTCTTCGACCGTACGGCCGGACATGCGGAACTGCAAGCTTTGCTGCATCGCATGGAATGGTCCGCTTAATGCTGCTCGGTTCCCCGCCTGACATGGTTCACGGTATCCCATCGTGCAGGACCCACAGCTCCGCATGTCCGGCTGCACGCTCCCGCAGGTACTGATTAACGCTTACCTATTATACACTATTTTTGCTTTGTTGGCAAGTGTTTTTTCACGCTTTCGCCGGAAGAAGCACCGCATTGTGTACAATAATACAAAAAACTTTCCGCAAAAAACATTTTAGGGCTTTTACCCGGTGAAAACTTATGATATAATGATTAGTATAATAATAATAGTTCTTCCGGAAACCTGTCAGATCCTGAAACAAAACAGGGTCCTGAAGCGTTTTCTTATCAGAATGGAACAGATTCGCCCCCAAGGGCATTATATACAGGGAGGTATCGCCATGAAAAAACGTCTTGCCGCTCTTTTAACCGTCTTCATCCTGATGGTCACCAGCTTCCCCCTCACCGTTTTCGCCGAGCCTGACCCCGTGACCGGCTTTGAGATCAACAGCCAGGCAGCATACCTGGTCAACAATGAGTCCGGTATGGTCATTTATGAAAAAAATGCCGACGTGCCCCTTTATCCTGCCTCTCTGGTCAAAATCATGACCGCGCTGGTCGCCATTGAAGAATGTGCCGACCTGCAGGGAACGATCGTCACCGCCCCCTATTGGGTATTTGACGAACTGTACGGCAAAAACGCTTCCAATGCCGACATCCGTCCTATGGAAGAGATCCGCATGATCGACCTTTTATATGCGCTGATGCTCCGCTCCGCCTGTGAAGCGGCCGGCATTATCGCCCACGGCATCTGCGACGGAGACCAGGTCGCCTTTGTCAAAATGATGAATGACAAAGCCAAAGAGATCGGCTGCACCAACACCAACTTTACAAATCCCCACGGCCTGCATGATGAGAATCAGTACACCACCGCCAAGGATATGTATCTGATCACCAAATACGCCATGCAGTATCCCATCTTTGAACAGATCGCGACCGCCAACAAATATACCATGCCCGCTACCAACAAACATCCTTCTGAGCGGACCATCTCGCACACCTGCACGATGATGGATCCCAACCGCGGCGGTACCTGGTACTATGAATACGTCAAAGCCATCAAAACCGGTACCACCGACGAAAGCGGACGGAACCTGGTCACCATGGCTGAAAAAGACGCTTACAGCTATACCCTCGTCACCATGGGCGCGCCCATCTACTATGACAACGGCGACACCATCAGCGACAACCTTTCCTATGTCGATACCAAGAGCCTGTACAGCTGGGCATTCGGCAACTGGTCGGTCCGCACCGTGGTCAAGACCTCCTCGGTCAAAGGCCAGGTCAAGGTCAATATGGTCAAGGACAAGGAATTTGTCAATGTATTCCCCGCTGAAGATGTAGACCGCCTGATGCGCAAAGATATCGACCTCTCTTCCCTGCAGGAGATCAAGACCCTTGAACCGGAAGTAGACGCCCCCATTGTCGCCGGACAGAAGCTCGGCACGCTGGAGATCAAGCTGGCCGATGAGACCATCGCGCAGGTCGACCTTGTCGCCGGAGAGAGCATGGAACGCTCCAGCTGGCTCTATTTTCTCAGACGGCTGAAGAATTTCTTCACTTCCACCCCGTTCAAGCTGGTTATTCTGGCTATCGTCCTGCTGATCGGCGGTTACATTGCCTATATGGTCATGTACAATAAGAAACGCCGCAGAAAACGCCGCAAGAACACCAGACGGTTCTAAAACGGCATTCTGACCCGCCAATACCCGAAGGGCTGAGGTACTTCCCCAGCCCTTTTCCATGCCTGTGAAAGGAGTTATTTCGTGCTCGTCATGTTCATCATGCTGATCGGTATCCTGATCGGCTTATGGTTCTTCCCCGAAAAGTACAATTCCATCAATATGAAGCTGCAGACTCTGACCACTGCCGCGCTGATCTTCTCCATGGGTGTTTCACTGGGCAGCCGCCCGAATTTTCTCGAACAGCTGGGCACCATCGGGCTGCGCAGCCTTACCCTTGCCGTATCCGGAATATTGTTTTCAACGCTGATCGTCTGGTTTCTGACCCGCAAATGGGAGCAGCACAAAGGCAGCATCAGCCATCAGGAACAGCACTCTTCCTATTCCATGGTCATCCTTGCCGTATGCTGTCTGATCGGCGGCGTGGTCTGCGGCCGATGGCTTCTTCCGGCAGGTATCTCTTCTCTGATCATCGATGCCTCCGACTGGGTGCTCTATCTGCTGATGATTCTGGTCGGCATCAGCGTCGGTCTGAATAAAGAAGCTTTTCTTCAGATCAGAAGAAACCCCGCCCGGATCCTGATCATCCCTCTGGGTATCACGGTAGGTTCGATCATCGGCGGTGCTGTGGGAGGACTGATCCTTCGGATGCCCCTTCACGACAGTGTACCCATTACCGCTGCCATGGGCTGGTACAGCCTCTCGGGTGTTCTGATGACCAATCTCAGCGGCGCGGAGGCGGGAGCCGTCTCCTTCCTGTGCAACCTGATCAGAGAGATCCTTTCCTTCCTGATAATTCCCTTTATTGCCCGCTATATCGGACACTACGCCTCCATTGCTCCCGCAGGAGCAACCAGCGAGGATACGACCCTGCCCATGTTTCTGCGCTGCACCAGCGAAGAAATCGTCATCATGGCGGTGCTCAACGGTGCCATCTGTTCGGCTCTGGTTCCTTTCCTGACCCCGTTTCTCTTCAGGATATTCAGATAAAAAAGGCTCCTCATACAGAGGAGCCTTTTTTCTTTTCGTAATGTTCACAGATGCCTTTCGGATCGATACGGCTGCCTTCTCCGACCTTGTGCTGCCGGCTGAAGGGATATGGCTTTCGCTTGCAAAAACAGCATCTTCCGCGCCGATAGACAGTATCCCGGTCATCGTCATAAAACCAGACACAGGTTTCACAGGATTTTTCCATAACGTACCTCAGCGAAAAGAGGGCCGAAAACGGCCCTCTTTTTTTCATTTAACGAATGACTTTCTGTTTTCCGCCCGCTTGTTCAGGGGTCTCTTCGGTGATCTGACGGCGGCCCATATCCGTAAAGATGGGCTCATCATCTTCATCTTCGTCCTCGTCTTCCTCGCCCAGTTCGGCACGGACCTGACGTTCGTGGGGCTCGATGATATATCTGACCAGATAGGGATAGGAATTGAAAGTAACGATAAATCCGATCAGCACTGCGCCGATAACTGCAAGGATCACAGCGGTCAGCGGCAGATACAGCACGATGGGCAGACCAATCAGCAGAACGAAGAACAGGGTGATGATGTTGTTCTTCAGGCCAAGAATCGAGAAGATCGCGGCATTCTTGATGATGTTTCTGGTGGAAAGATCAACAGTGACCACCATCAGATAGGTATAAAAGCGCATGAACATCAGGATGATCTCGATCATAATGCAGAGCGCCAGCGGCAGCATCATCGCCCAGGACATACCGGCATTGGTAAAATACCAGACGAACGAAACCGACGAAACACCCGTGACGATCATATCCAGATAAAAGATGACAAGGCTCTGTTTGAAGTTGCTCTTGAATGCATCCCAGAAATCAGAAAGCATAAAGACCGGACGTTCGTTGGCATAGTTTCTCAGAATATAGGCTACGCCGGACATGGCGGGGCCGATGGGGAAACAGGCTGCCAGGAAAATCACCAACATAACTGCCATACCGGCAACACCTGCACGGGACCAGTTGCTCAGCAGATAGACAAGAGCTGCAGCAGCCGGAATACAGAAAACAGAGAAGACCAGATTCAGCTGGACCATCTTCCAGAATTTACGGAAGAACAGCTCAAAGAAAAGGAAAAAGCGCTTTTTCTTCGGGCCGTATTTATCGACACCGGGGCCCTCTTTCATGTACTGATTCGCAAAAAGTCCCATTATATGATCGTCCTTTCATCATTCAAAAACAGCTTTGGCGTACAGCCGGACAGCCATACAAAACAGCCGATATTACAAGTAAGATACTATATTAGTATGACGGATTTGAAAAGATTTGTCAAGATTAAGCAGCTGGTCAAATTATAAACGATTCGTAAACATCATCCGGCCAGCAAAACAAAAATTCCTGTGCAAAGTCCGCTCACTGCCGCCGCCAGAATCAGCAGCAGAAACAGAATAATAAAACGGATACTGTAACGCTTGAACCGCGGTACAAGCGGCACAGGCTGCGGCTCCAGTATCATATGGAACAATCTGCATGACATTCTGACAGCACCGCTGCCCGCCTTCAGAAAACAGAATGCACAGATCGTCTCTGGCAGTGCCAGTAAAAGAAGCGCCGCTGCTGCGCCGGAAAATCCCGCCTGACGGTAAAGCTCGCCGATACATCCACCCAAGCCCATTCCCCGTACAAACAGCACCGCTGCCGAAACAGGCTGTCCCACTGCACACAGACCGCTGACAAACAAAAGTGAAAGCACGCCCATCGAAGAAACAGCCGACGTCAGAAAAACACTTTTCCATTCTCCCAGCCGTCGCATTTCCAGAAAGGTTTTTGTCAGAAAGGCAAGTTCTTCGCCTCCGTTGCCCGCTCCCAGCAAAATACCGGCCAGATAAGTTCCCCACAAACAGGCGCTGAGCAAGTCCCCTCTGCGGGGACGCGTGGTAGTTTCCTTTTCCATTCCCATCCCTCCGGGACAATCTATGCCGGAAGGCAGAAAAAAAGACCGCACCACAAGGAGCAGTCTTTTTCATTCATTTGAGTGCAACGCCGGCTTTTCCCAGCATCGTGTACAGTGCATCCAGAAGACGTTCCTCCACCGACACAGAAGGTCTGCCCGGCGGATAGCAATACTGTTTCCGGTCAGTAAAATAAAACTGCACGGGACTGTTTCCGGGATATTTTTCCAAAAGCCGCATGACTTCCTTCAGGCGCAGGTCTTCCGCGCCGCTGAACCGCAGATACAGTGTCCGCGCCGGTGCAGGCGCAAATTCCCCAAGAGGGATCAGCTTGCCGCAGAGAACTTTAGGATCTTCATCTTCCCGCAGAGAAAGATTTCCTTCCACCACCAGCGGTTCGCCCGAACGGATCAGTGCGCTCTGCTCCTCCAGCGTCTTCGGGAAAATGATCAGTTCAATGATACCGGTCATATCTTCCAGCTTTGCAAAACACATCGGCTTGCCGCTTTTTGTGTTAATGTTCTTCATGCCGCCGAGCGTACCCAGAACTCTGACCGGCATTTTGTCGGGAAGGCCTGCTTCCTCTGCGCCCGTGAGCTGTGCCACGCGGTTCATTTTATGCTTTTCCACAAGCGGCTCATACTGCTCCAGAGGGTGACCGGTCAGATAGAAGCCCAGAGCCTCATATTCATAGTTCAGCAGTTCAGAAGTGGTATATTCTCCGCACTTGACGATCTCCACCGGCGGCAGCGCCAGCTCTTCGGTGTCGCCAAAAAGGCTCATCTGGCCGGATGCTTCGTTTTTCCCGTGGAAGGCGGCCGCGTCCATGATACGCTCATAGGAGTTGTACATTTCCTTACGGGTATGACCGAATCCGTCCAGCGCACCGCAGCGGATCAGTGATTCAACGCCTCTTCGGTTCAGATCTTTGCCATACATACGGGTACAGAAGTCCTGTATTCCCTCAAAAGGTCCGTTTGCTTCCCGCTCGGCGACCAGCTGATCGATGACCGATCTGCCCACACCCTTAACTGCAAGAAGGCCAAAACGGATACAGTTGCCTTCCGAGGTAAAGGCAGAATAGCTGTGGTTGATATGAGGCGGCAGGATACGGATATTCCGCTCTCTGCATTCACCGATATATTCCAGTAATTTGCCGGTATTTTCCAATACCGAAGTCAGCAGTGCCGCCATATAGGCCTGAGGATAATGACATTTCAGGTAAGCCGTCTGATAACTGATCACAGAATAAGCCGCAGCATGGGCTTTGTTGAACGCATATTCGGCAAAAGATGCCATCTCATCAAAAATCTTGTCGGCAATATCAGCGGGAATACCGTTTGCCACTGCGCCGGGGACAGCAGGTGTTCCGTCCGAATCATCCTTACCGTGGATGAAAATCGTTCGCTCTGCCGCCATGACATCCATCTTCTTTTTGCCCATAGCTTTGCGCACCAGGTCGGCGCGGCCATAGGAATAGCCCGCCAGCGCACGGCAGGTCTCCATGACCTGTTCCTGATAGAGCAGACATCCGTTGGTCACCCGCAGGATCGGCTCCAGTTTCGGATGAAGATAGGTGATCTGTCTGGGATTCTGCCGATTTCGGATATAGGTAGGGATCGACGCAGCGGGGCCCGGGCGGTAGATGGAAGTTGCCGCTGTCAGGTCTTCTATCGATCTGGGCTGCATCTGAATAAGCATCTGCCGCATACCGGACGACTCGAACTGGAAAACGCCTTCTGTATCGCCCTTCGAGAACATTTTAAAGACCTTTTCATCCTCAAGAGAGATCTTACCGACAGCAAAATCGGGATCCTTTCTGCGGATCTCTTTTTCACAGTGATCGATGACCGTCAGGTTGCGAAGTCCCAGAAAATCCATCTTCAGAAGTCCGAGATCATCCAGAGTGGTCATCGGATACTGGGTAATGATCGATTCATCACTCTTCTGCAGGGGCACATATTCCGAAACTGGGTCCGCAGTAATGACTACACCGGCAGCATGGGTCGACGCATAGCGGGGCATGCCCTCCACACGGGCAGCCATATCGATCAGCGAGCGCACTTCTTCGCTGGCTTCCATC
>JAFQND010000331.1 GCA_017396055.1 Oscillospiraceae bacterium | reverse complement strand
GACGACATGGGCGACTTCGTTCCCGAGACCGAGGCTATTGCTGACGGTTACTTCCACGAGTCCGAGTACCGTTCTGCTCCCTACTTCGACATGTTCATCGACGGTATCACCAACCTCGACGCATAAGTGATTTTTCGGGGAAGCCCTGTTCAGCAGGGCTTCCCTGCAATGCTTTAAAGGGCAGCCCAGTGACCTTTTCCGCCGCTGAGTTGCCCTTTGCAGCATTGTAATGCATCGACGACTTTACCACAGAACTGGAGGATGAAGCCTTTGGAGACAAAAGTTGCCACCGTTAAGATGCGTGACATCACCAAGACATTCGGCTCTGTTATCGCCAATGACAAGGTATGGCTGGACATCTACAAGGGAGAAATCCTTGCCCTGCTGGGTGAAAACGGCAGCGGTAAGACGACCCTGATGAATATGCTTTCCGGTATTTACTATCCCGACGAAGGCGATATTTTCATTAACGACCAGAAGGTCGTTATCCGTTCCCCCAAGGATGCCTTTGACCACGGCATCGGCATGATCCATCAGCATTTCAAGCTGGTTGACGTGCTGACCGCCGCCGAAAACATCACTCTGGGTCTTGACGGAAAGCTGGATCTCAAGGCAGCGGCAAAAAAAATCCGCCAGATCTGCGATTCCTACGGTTTTGAAGTGGACCCCAACCAGAAGGTCTACGACATGTCCGTTTCCCAGAAGCAGACGGTTGAGATCGTCAAGGTTCTTTTCAGGGGCGCCGATATCCTCATTCTGGACGAGCCCACCGCCGTCCTCACGCCTCAGGAAACCGATAAGCTGTTTGCCGTCCTGCGCAATATGCGAAACGACGGCAAGGCCATCGTCATCATCACCCACAAGATGCACGAGGTGGAGGATCTTTCCGACCGCGTCGCCATTCTCCGCCATGGTCAGTTTGTCGGCGACATGCCTACAAAGGATACCAATGCACAGGAGATGACCAATATGATGGTTGGTCATGCCGTAACGCTCAACATCGCCCGGCCCGAGCCCGTGAATCCCCGGCCCCGCATCGAGGTAAAGGATCTGACGGTTCGTTCCATCGACGGCATTCTGAAGCTGCAGGATGTCTCGTTCACCGCCATGAGCGGTGAAATCCTTGGTATTGCCGGTATCTCCGGCAGCGGCCAGAAAGAGCTGCTGGAGGCCATTGCAGGCCTGCAGCCGGTCGAAAAAGGCTCTGTCTCCTACATCGAGGATGACGGAACCCGCGATGAGCTGCTGGGCAAAGATCCGTTGGATATTGCTGAAAAGGGCATTACCCTGTCCTTCGTGCCCGAAGACCGTCTTGGCATGGGTCTGGTCGGCGGCATGGACCTCAGCGATAACATGATGCTTCGCTCCTTCCGAAAAGGCAGAAGCGTATTTACCGACCGCAAGAGTCCTGCAACCCTCGCCAGACGGGTTGTAAAAGAATTGGAAGTCAAGACCCCCGGCATCGAGACGCCTGTCAGAAAACTCTCCGGCGGCAACGTCCAGAAAGTTCTGGTCGGCCGCGAGATCGCCTCGGCTCCCACGGTTCTGCTTACCGCCTATGCCGTACGCGGCCTTGATATCAACTCTTCCCACACGATTTACGACCTGATCAATCAGCAGAAGCAGAAGGGCGTCGCCGTTATCTATGTCGGCGAGGACCTGGACGTGCTTCTGGAGCTTTGCGACCGTATCCTGGTGCTCTGTGCAGGCAAGGTGAGCGGCATCGTCCCCGGCAGAGGCGCAAAGAAGCGTGATGTTGGTATGATGATGACCCGTCTTGGAGGAAACGCCAATGAATAAGACCAGACAGCCTCTTTTCCATATTGTCAAACGCGGTGAGACACCGTGGTATTTCGGCTGGGGAGTCAGAGCAATCTCCATCGTGCTTGCTCTTCTCTGCTGCGGCCTGATCACCACCCTTGTCACCGGTGAAAATCCCTTTCAGTTCTTCGCCACCGTCATCGACGGCTCCTTTGGTTCCAGCCGCAAGTTCATGGTTCTTCTGCAGAACACCGCGATGCTGCTGTGCATCGCGCTTGCGCTGACGCCCGCGTTCAAGATGCGCTTCTGGAACATCGGCGGCGAGGGCCAGGCGCTTGCCGGCGCTCTTGCCGCTGCCGCCTGCATGATCCTGATGAAGGATCTGCCCAACCTGGTGGTCATCCCCTGCATGGTCGTCACAAGCCTTCTCGCCGGCGCCGTCTGGGGTGCCGTCCCCGCCTTCTTCAAGGCAAAGTTCGGCACCAACGAGACCCTCTTCACCCTCATGATGAACTATGTAGCGACCCAGATCGTCGCCTACTTCTCCGTCGTGTGGGAAAACCCCAAGGGTTCCGGCAGCATCGGTGTTATCAACCCGATTTCCAAAATCGGTTGGTTCCCCGATCTTTTCGGTTCCAAATACGCGCTGAACATCATCATCGTCGTTCTCGTGACCGTCGGTATGTTTATCTACCTCAACTACACCAAGCACGGCTATGAAATCTCGGTTGTCGGTGAGAGTGAACGCACCGCAAGATACATTGGCATCAAGGTTGAGAAAATCGTGATCCGCACCATGCTGATCTCCGGTGCCATCTGCGGTCTTGCCGGTCTTCTGCTGGTTGGCGGCACCAACCACACCCTCAACTCCGCCATCGTTGACGGCAGAGGCTTCACCGCCGTCATGGTCTCCTGGCTTGCCAAATTCAATCCCATCTGGATGGTTCTCACCAGCTTCCTCCTGGTATTTCTCCAGCGAGGCGCCGGAGAAATCGCCACCGACTTCGGCCTCAACGCCTCTTTCGGCGATATCCTCACCGGTGTCATCCTCTTCTTCATCATCGGCGGCGAGTTTTTCATCACCTACAAGCTCATCCTGACCAAGTCTTCTAAAAAGGAGGAAAAGTAACCATGTTTGAAGCCATTCTTTCTTTCCTCCCCCGTGCCATCGCTCAGGGTATCCCGCTTCTCTACGGTTCCACCGGTGAAATCGTCACCCAGAAGTCGGGCAACATGAACCTGGGTATTCCCGGCGTCATGTACGTCGGCGGTATCTGCGGCGTTATCGGCGCTTTTCTGTACGAGCAGAGCCTCCCCTCTCCCGATGCCATCAATTCCTTCCTGGCAGTGCTGATTCCGACGCTCTTCTGCCTGCTGGGCTCTCTTCTGATGGGACTTCTCTTCTGCTTCCTCACCGTCACTCTCCGCGCCAATCAGAACGTCACCGGTCTTGCCATGACCACCTTCGGCGTCGGCTTCGGTAACTTCTTCGGCGGTTCTCTGGTCAAGCTCTCCGGTGCTGATATGCCCTTCCTCGCGCTCTCTGCCACCTCCAACTGCTTTAAGGTGACGCTGCCCTTCGCAGACAAGCTGGGCGTTTTCGGCGATCTGGTGTTTGGTTACAGCTTCCTTGTGTATCTCGCCATTGCCATCGCCCTCATTGCGTCCTTCCTCATCAACCGCACCCGCACCGGTCTCCACCTCAGAGCGGTCGGCGAAAATCCCAACACCGCGGATGCTGCCGGTATCAACGTCAATCTCTACAAGTATCTTGCCACCTGTATCGGCTGTATGATCGCGGGTCTCGGCGGTCTTTACTACGTCATGGACTATGCAGGCGGTATCTGGGCCAATAACGCCTTCGGCGACCGCGGCTGGCTTGCCATCGCCCTCGTTATCTTCACCATCTGGCGTCCCAACGTGGGTGTTCTGGCCTCCTTCCTCTTCGGCGGTCTCTACATTCTCCATATGTACATCCCCTCCGGCATGAACCTCGCCGTCAAGGAACTGTACAAGATGCTGCCTTATGTGGTTACCATCATCGTTCTGATCATCTCCTCTCTGCGAAACCAGAGAGACAAGCAGCCGCCTCAGTCTCTTGGTCTTCCCTACTTCAGAGAAGACCGATAACGGCTGTATCCTGCGCAGAACCGTAAAGAACAGTCTATCCACACACAAGTATCGGAGGGATACGTAATGAATTTTCTGGAAGAACGCATTCTGAAAGACGGTATTGTCAAGCCCAACAACGTCCTGAAGGTTGACAGCTTTCTCAATCATCAGATGGATATTTCTCTGATGGAAGAAATCGGGCGGGAATTTCACCGCCGTTTTAGTCACAAGAACATCACCAAGATCCTGACAATTGAAGCCTCCGGCATCGGCATTGCCTGCTTCGTAGCCCGGGAATTTGGCGTCCCGATGGTGTTTGCCAAGAAGTCTCATTCGATCAACATCGACAGTGAGGTCTACACGGCTGAGGTTGAATCTTTCACCCACAAGAACAAGAACAACATCATCGTTTCCAGGAAGTTCCTGAATCAGGACGACCACATTCTCATCATTGATGACTTTCTGGCCAACGGCTGCGCCCTGCAGGGTCTCATTGCCATTTCCAAGGCTGCCGGAGCCAGCGTCGAAGGTATTGGTATCGTGATCGAAAAAGGCTTCCAGATCGGCGGACAGGTGATCCGCAATCTGGGTATCCAGCTTGAGTCCCTGGCTATCATCGATGCGATGGATTCCGAAACCGGTTCCATCACTTTCCGGGAGCAATAACCGGATATCCCGCCAATCCGAACCGTGCAACCCACTATCCCCGGGAGAGATATAAGCTCCCGGGGATTGCTTTTGGTATCATCCGAAAGAACCTCTGATCAGACGCCAGAAAACATACAGCACCCTCGTATCCTTGCCATTTGTCGGGCTGTAAAAATGAGAATATTTTGGCAGATCGCCGATGACAAAAATCACTTTTCCTCTTTACCTTTCCATCTTCCGGGTATATAATGGTAGTTGTCGGTTTTCCGGCCAATACATATCGGACACCATCGGAGGAAGCCCCATGCTCATCATTTTTGAACAGGTATTCACGCTTTTCGCCTTTGCTCTTGCAGGTTATGCCCTGAGCAAGTTTCGCATCGTCAAATCCGATCATACCCAGATTCTCTCCGGCATTCTGGTCTACGTGTTCTCCACCTGCAACGTTTTCAAGACCTTCGTTGCCAACTTCACCGTCGAGTATATTAGCCAGCGCTGGTATCTCATTCTGGTCTCCGCGATCGTTCTGGTGATCCTGGCCATCGCCGCCCGCTTCGGCTCAACCCTCTTCGCCAAAGAGAAGTACGTACGTCAGAGCTATGAGTACACCCTCGTCGTCCCCAATTACGGCTACGTTGGCTACGCACTGTGCGAGAGCCTGCTGGGTCTGGCCGCGCTGCTGGACATGGTCATCTTCGCCCTGCCGCTGACCGCATACGTGTACATGAAGGGCTATCCGATGCTTACCAAGAGCGGTATGTCCCTGAAAAAGCTGTTCAACGCCAATATCATCGCCATGCTCATCGGCGCGGTGATTGGTCTGTCCGGTATCCGGATGCCGGAGCTTGTCATGAACATTGCCGAGAAGTCCTCATCCTGCATGGGTCCTGTGAGCATGCTGCTCATGGGTATCACGATCTCTGAGTTTGACCTGATCAAGCTTGTCAACGACAAGAAGGTCTACATCACCTCCATCCTGCGTCTGGTGGTGATCCCGATTCTCGTGGGCTTTGCCCTCAAGCCTTTCTGCCCGCTTGAGGTTGTGCAGATCGCGGTGCTGCTCTACGCCATGCCCTGCGGCCTGAACACCATCGTCTTCCCCAAACTCGTCGGTGAGCGCTGCGAACTGGGTGCAAGCTGGGCAACCGTCTCCAACATCCTCGCCTGCGCCACAATCCCCATGGTTCTGGCGCTGTTCGGAATAGGTTAAAGAGAACAAAGAAAGGTGATGAACATAAATAAGTTTTATTTTAGACTCCACAGACATTTAATATGCCACTGTGTGCCGAACATCCCGTAACAGAAGAATTTTTGTCCAATTACACCTACGGAAGAAAATGGAATATTTCATATAATGCAAAAGGTAACTGCATTACTGTCGGGAATTATACCGAAGCTGATTTATGCCGGAGTGGCATCCTATGGCACAAAGAAGGAAAATCTTGACGATGTATACAGATTTTATTGTGCAGATGTGGCAAGAAAAGCAATGCCGGCACACGGTGAATATGAAAAATACGGTTGGTCAGAACAAATGATAGGACCGGGATTATAATATAGGTTTTGTCAGCGATTTGTTTGCAGGCATGTGAACTAATGCAGGTGCAGGATCTGCATTGTTTTTCAACTGCTTTGTCCCTGGTGATATCAGTGTTTTCTGTTTTACTCATCAAATAAAAAAGCGTGTTTTGCAACCTTTCTGTTGCAAAACACGCTTTTTTATATTCTCATATATTACGCCTCACGCAGCCCGTTTTTATCCTGTATGAGAGATTGTCATTGCCCTGACCGGCGTTTTCAGCCGGTCAGGGCAATATCCTCACTTGTGATTGGGAAGCCATGCACCGGCGGCTGCCAGCTTATCCTGCAGGCAGTGAATATCCACACGGCGTATATCCTGCTCGCCTTCGGCGGCAATGGCTGCGGCCATACCCGCCGCCATACCGGTGAT
>JAFQND010000330.1 GCA_017396055.1 Oscillospiraceae bacterium | reverse complement strand
CCGTCACAGCCGCATCGCCCACCACCAGCGCGCCGACGATACTCACGGCATGTCCGATTGGTCTGGGAAGCCGCAGCCCCGCCTCCCGCATGATCTCATAAATAAAATGGATCAGCAGTGCTTCCAGCATCAGCGGAAACGGCGTTGTCATTTCGGCGGAAATGATCCCCCGCAGCAGCAGATGGGGCAGACTTTCGGGATGAAAGGTCGCCAGCGCCACATACACTCCCGGCAGAAAGATCGTCAGCAGAAAAGAGGCAAACTTCAGGCTCCGCACAAAAGCCGTAAAATACGGCCGGTGAGCATAATCGTCAAAACTCTGAAAATGTTCGGTGAACAGATTCGGAACGATCAGTGCATAGGGCGTGCCGTCCAGAAGGACCGCCACCCGTCCTTCCGCGATCCTGGCACAGAGTGTATCCGGGCGTTCGGTCACGCCCACTTCGCTGAACGGCGAAAGGGTATCCCCCTCCAGAAACGGCTGCAGATAGCCGGTATCCAATACATGGGGCAGTTTTACTTTTGAAAGCCGCCGCCGCACGTCTTCCAGCAGAACCGGCGACACCGCATCGGTCATATAGACAAGGCAGCCGTCGGTACGGCTCTTTTCACCCACCTGAAAGGATTCGAATTTCAGCGCACCGGATTTTACCCGCCGCCTGATCAGCGACATATTGATCTTCAGCGGTTCGGTAAACCCTTCCCTTGAACCACGCTCGTTCACCTCGCCTTCCGGCTCACCCACCGAACGGAAAGAAAATCCCTGGGCACCCAGAGCGATCGCCTGTGCTGCGCCGTCGATAAAGATCACGACAAAACCGGACATGGCAAGCTTCACCGCCTCGTCCAGCGTCTTTACCTGCTTCTGGTCAGCCGCCATGACCGTCTGTTCCAGTATAAAATCCCTGATCTTTTCCGGCTCGGGATGCTCGCCGAAATCATGTCCAAGAAGCGGTCTTGAGATCATCTGCGCCAGAAGGCTGAGGCTGACCATCCCTTCGATCATGATAAAGCTCAGCTGTACATCTCCGATCATCAGTTTCTTGTTCATCAGATCCGCTGTGCCGGAGAGCATTTTTTCCAGCCTGCCGGTGTCTTCTTTCAGAATTCCGGTAATGTCAAAAACCATGGTTTCTCCTCCCGCGGTATATTTATCCGGATACAGCCGATACTGTATCCAGACGCCTGCAAAAAGTATGGCTTCTGCCGGCAGATTTATACGGGGGTATGAAAGATGATCGTTTTTTATCGGGCGATACTGCTTTATCTTATCACGATCTTTGCCGTCAGACTGATGGGCAAGCGGCAGCTGGGTGAACTGCAGCCAACCGAACTGGTCACCACGATCCTCATCTCCAATATTGCCTCCCTCCCCATCGAAGATACCGCCATTCCCATGGTCTCGGGCGCCATTCCCATTCTGGTTCTGGTAGGCTGTGAACTGCTGATCTCCCATCTGACCCTTCGCTGCAAAAGACTGCGCACGATCCTTTCGGGCAGACCCGTTGTACTGATCCGAAAAGGGATCCTCGATCAGCAGGCTATGAAAAAGATGCGCTTTTCCATCGACGATCTGATGGAAGCGCTGCGGGGCAACAATATCTTCGACCTGCAGGATGTCTGGTATGCCGTTGTCGAAACCAACGGCAGCGTCAGCGTACTGGAAAAATTCTCCGCCCGGTCTGTCACCGCCCAGATGACCGGCATCAAAGGAAAAGATATCTCCCCGCCGGTCATCGTCATCTCAGACGGTCTGCTCCTCAGCCGGCAGATGGAGGAATACGGCATCACGGAGGAATGGGTCGCCGCCACCCTTCGGCAGGAAAAGCTCTCTTTGGACAGAGTCTTTCTGATGACCGTCGACGAAAACAGAAAATATCTGATCATCCCGCGGGACAAAAAGGAGGTCTGTGCGTGAAAAGGCTGATTCTGATCTTCGCGATCCTTCTTTTCATAGCCGTCGGAGAATATACCGCCCTCTTCCGGACAAAACAGTATACCGACAGTCTTTCGGCCGCCCTGACCTCCCTGAGCAGTGAAGAAGCTCCGCTCCGCGCGCTGGAAACACTGGAAAAAGAATGGTTCTCCCGCCGTAAGTTCATGAGCCTCTTTCTCCACGAACGATCCATGGACAAATTCGAGCGTCTTTTATACCGGGCAAAGCTGCATGCCGCGGCAGATGATTCCGATACCGCGCTTCTGCTTCTCGAGGCTGCCGCAGCCGCCGAAAATATCTGGCAGAGCGAACGGGCAGATCTTCAGAATATACTATAGAAAAAAGAAAACCCGCCATTCCGAAGAATGACGGGTTTTTGAATCGTGTTCAGATTACAGGCCGAACTCTTCCTTGACCTGAGCCAGCTTGGCCAGGACGAAGTCCAGATCTTCCTTGGTGTGAGCAGCGGAAACCTGGGTACGGATACGAGCCTTGCCTTCGGGAACGACGGGATAGCAGAAGCCGACAACGTAAACGCCCAGCTCCAGCATACGGGCAGCAACCTTAACAGCCAGAGGTGCATCGTACAGCATGATAGCAACGATGGGATGGGTGCTCTCGATGACGTCGAAGCCCAGCTTCTTGATCTCGGCACGGAAGTACTCGGTGTTTTCCATGACGCGGTCACGGTAAGCAGTGGTGCTCTCCAGCATTTCGAAGGTCTTGATGGCGCCGCAGGTGATGGAGGGAGCCAGAGTGTTGGAGAACAGGTAGGGACGGCTCTTCTGTCTCAGCATGGCAACGATTTCCTTGCGGGCAGAGGTATAGCCGCCGGAAGCACCGCCCAGAGCCTTGCCCAGGGTACCGGTGATGATGTCAACACGGCCCTGAACACCGCAGTATTCAGCAGTACCGCGGCCGGTAGCGCCAACGAAACCTACAGCATGGCTGTCGTCGACCATGACCATGGCCTCGTATTTGTCAGCCCGGTCGCAGATGCCCTTCAGGTTGGCAATGATACCGTCCATGGAGAAGACACCGTCGGTAGCGATCAGCTTGAAGCGTGCACCGGCCTCGTCAGCCTCTTTCAGGCAGCGCTCCAGGTCTTCCATGTTGTTGTTCTTATAACGGAATCTCTTGGCTTTGCAGAGACGGACGCCGTCGATGATGGAAGCGTGGTTCAGCTCGTCAGAGATGATAGCGTCCTCAGCGGTCAGCAGGGTCTCAAACAGACCACCGTTAGCGTCGAAGCAGGAGGAGTACAGGATGGTGTCTTCCATGCCCAGGAAACGGGAGATACCGTCTTCCAGCTTCTTGTGGATCTCCTGAGTACCGCAGATAAAGCGGACAGAAGACAGGCCGTAGCCCCATTTGTCATAGCTTGCCTTGGCAGCTTCGATGATCTCGGGGTTGTTGGAGAGGCCCAGGTAGTTGTTGGCGCACATATTGATAACGCCGTTTACTGCGGTGGTATCGATGCGGCTCTTCTGGGGGGTGGTGATGATGCGCTCAGCTTTGTAGGTGCCGGCTTCTTTGAAGCTTTCAACGGCAGCAGCGTACATGTCCAGTGCTTTCTGATTCATGATGCATTTCCTCCTGTTGATATCTGATGTCGGAATTATTCTTCGTCAGCGTGGGTCCAGTCCAGAACAACTTTACCGGATTTGCCGGTGTTCATGACTGCGAAGCCTTCTTCGTAGTCCTTGAAGCTGAACTTGTGGGTGATGATCTTCTCGATGTTCAGGCCGCTGTTCAGCATAGCCATCATCTTGTACCAGGTCTCGAAAATCTGACGGCCGTAGATACCCTTGATCTCCAGGCAGTTCCAGACGATCTTGTTCCAGGGCACAACAGTCTCGCTGCCCTGGATACCCAGAACTGCGGTCTTACCGCCGTTGTACATATTGTCGATCATGGAGTTGAAAGCAGAGCCGTTGCCGGACATTTCCAGACCAACGTCGAAGCCTTCGGTCATGCCCAGCTCAGCCATCTTGTCTTCCAGCTTCTCGCGGGCGACGTTGACGGTATGGCAGCGGCAGATCTCTTTTGCCAGGTTCAGACGGTAGTCGTTTACGTCGGTGATAACAACGTTGCGT
>JAFQND010000329.1 GCA_017396055.1 Oscillospiraceae bacterium | reverse complement strand
GGTCACTTCTTCAACAGAGGAATCGCCGCCGGAGAGGAACCAGCGCTTTTCACCGGCTTCGTGGGAGTTGGCAAGATAGGTCTTGGGGACGACGCCAAGGATCTTTCCGCTCTGGCAGACCGCTGCGCAGTCATACAGGCCAAGACCGGCGCGGACCGGCAGACCGACGGCATAAATCAGTTCCAGATGAGCGGTTTTCTCCAGCAGTTCACAGAGAGCTGCTTCACAGGCGCGGATCAGGGTGTTCTGGAAGAAAAGGTCGGCACAGGTATAGGCAGAGAGTCCCAATTCCGGCAGAACAGCCAGCTGAACACCGTCATCGGCTGCCTTGAGAAGCATGTTCAGGGTTTCTTTTCCGTTCAGTGCAGGATTCGCCACAGTGACTTTGGGCGAAAGAGCTGCTGCTTTTATAAATCCATGCATAAAATCGCCTTGCTTTCTTGAAAAATAGAGGTCTGCATATAGGTTTATTGTAGCACATCAGAAGAAAAATCACAATATTTTTAAGTTTACAGCGAAAAATTTCGCTGGTCTTTTCTTTTTCTGAAAGAACTGTTATAATGAGAGAAAGATCTCCCTATCAAAAAAGCAGGAGGAATCATCAATGTATTTTGAGAGAACCAATATTTTCCATACCGAAGGCGCTTCCCATTACCGTATCCCGTCCATCGTTGTCACCAAACACGGCACCGCTCTTGCCTTCTGCACCGACCGCAGAAACACGGTAGATGACCATGCCGACGAAAAAGACCTTGTCCTCTGCCGCAGAGAGGCAGGCGGCGAATGGAGCCCTGTTATCCGGCTGGCATCGATGCCCGGATGGTCCCACAATATCCAATCGGCTGTATATGACGAAGTCACCGACACCGTCATCTTCATGGCATCCCGCAATGCAGCCGTACTGTATGAATTCGGCGATTACACCGAAGAGGAACGGAAAGCTGCCGCCGAAAAAGCAAAGCAGGCCGCCGAGAGAGACGGCGTGACCCTGGGCCGTTTCCAGCTGGTAAGCAGAGATGACGGCCTGACCTTTACCGAAGAGCCCTGCCCCATCTCCCCCACTGTCACCGAAGCAGGTGAATTTGTCGGTTCCACCCACGGAAGTGCTCCCGGTATCCAGCTGAAAACGGGAAAATATGCCGGCAGACTACTTTGTCCCGCCAGATATACCACCGGTCACTACACCACCTTCGAAGGACTGCAGACCTATGGTTTCAACAACGCTATCTGGAGCGATGACCACGGTAAGAGCTGGCATTCCAGTGGCCCTGTACAGGCAGGCACCGGTGAAGGCACCCTGATCGAACGCGCCGACGGCACCATCCTTTATAACTCCCGCGCTTATTTCCACGACGGAAAGCGTTATCTTGCCATCAGCCATGACGGCGGCGAGACCTATGGTGAATTCTCCACCGATGATTTCCTCATGGAAGAAAAACGCATGGGCTGCAACGCTTCCTTCCTGCGGGCCGAAACCAAAGAAGGCGCGCTGACTCTGTTTGCCAATCCCCGTGCGGATATCAGAAAGAACATGACCGTCTGTGTCAGCCGTGATGACGGTGCTACCTGGTGTCATACCAAACAGATCGACGCCGGCCTCGCCGCTTATTCCGCACTTGCATGGTCTCCTGCGGAGGAAAAGTTCATCCTTCTTTACGAACACGGTGAAGAAGATTGTTACAGTTCCGGTCTTTCTGCTGCGATCTTCGATCTGGAATGGCTGCTCAGCGAATAAAGTTGAAAGGAAACCATCATGGAAAAAACGATTTATACTGTTGTCCGTCTGGACGGCGACTATGCGATCATGGTCAGTGAGGAAGGGGTCGAAAATACTGTTGCCCGCGCACTGCTGCCCATGGAGATCGAAGAAGGTACAAAACTTCTCTGTGAAATGTTCATGTATACGATCATTGACTAAAGGTGCATCATGACCATCGACAACAAAGCCTTTTACAGAAACGTATTCTCCCTTGTGCTGCCCATGGCGCTGCAGAATCTGATCAACACGGCCGTCACTTCGGCCGACGTGATCATGCTGGGCAAAGTAGGCGAGATTGCTCTATCCGCCTCTTCACTGGCGGGACAGGTGCAGTTTATCATGAACATGTTCTTCTTCGGCCTGACCTCCGGCGGCGCAGTGCTGACCGCACAATACTGGGGAAAAGGCGATATCCGTACTATTGAGAATATCCTCGGTCTGGCGCTGCGGTACTCACTGATCGTCGGCACGATCTTTACTGTAGGCGGAGTCTGTTTCCCCGAAGCGCTGATGGGCCTTTTCTCCACCGAAACAGAAGTCATCAGAGCGGGAGCGGGCTATCTGCGGATCGTTTCGCTGAGCTATCTGCTGATGGCGGTATCGCACATCTATCTGAACCTGATGCGCAGTGTGGAGCGGGTGGTCATCTCGACGGTGGTGTATACCACTTCCCTGCTTATGAACATCGCGCTCAATGCCGTCTTTATCTTCGGTCTGTTCGGGCTGCCCGAAATGGGAATCCTCGGTGCGGCTCTGGGCACACTGATCGCCCGTGCCATCGAGCTGATGATCACTCTCTGGTATGCCTATTGCCGGAACAAACAGGTACGGCTGCGGTTCGGGACCATCTTCCGGAAGGACAGACTGCTGCATAAAGATTTTCTGCATTACTCGATCCCGGTCACCTTCAACGAGGTCGTCTGGGGCGCCGGTTCGGCCATGAACACTCTGATCATCGGCCATATGGGAAGCCCGGCAGTTGCGGCCAACTCGGTGGCACAGGTGACCAGACAGCTGGCACTGGTGGTCGCGCTGGGCGTCGCCAATGCTGCAGCGATCATCCTCGGAAAGACCATTGGTTCGGGTCAGGTAGGGCTGGCAGAGATCTATGGCAAAAAGCTGGTCAAGCTGACACTGATCACCGGTACCTGCGGCGGTATGGCCATCCTTGCAGCGTTGCCGGTCATGCAGGCTACCATGAGTCTTTCGGATGAAGCACAGGGCTATATGACCCTGATGATGTGCGTCATGTGCTATTTCTCGATCTGTCAGTCGTACAATACCACGCTGGTCGTGGGCGTCTTCCGCGCAGGAGGAGATACAAAGTTCGGTCTGTTCCTGGACACCTTCTTTATGTGGTGCTTCTCGATCCTATTGGGCGCGATATGCGCGTTTATCCTGAAGCTTCCGGTGCCGGTGGTCTATATCGTACTGATGAGTGACGAGATCGTAAAAATCCCCGTGACCACATGGCGCTACCGGCAGAAAAAGTGGCTCAGAAATGTCACAAGGGAAATTCCGGAAAAATAGCCCTTGATTATTCTTCCGAATGCTGTATAATAATAGTATATCTGAAAAGACGTGAAAGGAGATCTTATCATGATCGTTACCAAAGAAACCTGTATCGGCGATATCCTCGATTTCGACCGTACCACTGCTGTCTACTTCCTCGAGATGGGCATGCACTGCCTGGGCTGCCCCTCCGCACGCGGCGAGTCTCTGGCTGACGCCTGTGCCGTACACGGCGTTGACGCTGACGAAATGGTCGAGAAGCTGAACAAGCATCTGGCAAAATAAAATGACAGAATCCCGCCTTCTCCTGTGAGAACGGCGGGATTTTTCATGCTGTCCGATAGGTGTCGGTAGGCGACGTGCCGAGGATCTTTTTGTACGCTTTGAAGAAGGCGGAATAATCGCCGAAGCCCACCTGTTCGGCTGCGGCCGCGGCGGGACTTCCCTGCCGGATCAGGGCATTGGCGGCGGCTACACGCTTATGGATCAGATAGTTTTTCACCGTTGTGCCGGTAGCCTGTTTAAAAAGAAAGTTCAGATGGTTTTTGCTGAGGAAAAACTGCTCACTGAGAGAATCAAGCGTGATGGGCGCCGAAAGGTTCCGGTTCAGATAATCCATGATCCTTTCGACCGTGCGGCTCTGTGCCTGCGCACCGGAAGAGATCCCCTGAAGCTGCATTCTAAGGATCTGGGAGAGCAGCGCCTCCAGCCGGATGGGGATCAGCTGTTCACACAGCGGTTCTTCCAGATGAGCACACTCCATCAGAGACTGAAAATAATTCTCCAGCGAATAGGTGTTGACTCCCTCAAAACAAATATCCGGACCATCTTTTCCGGTAAAGGGCGAAAGCAGCAGCTCCATACGGGAGCCGCTCAGAAGGCTGCTGTGAAAATGCAGGGAATAACGCTCATAATCTTCGGCCGACTCGATTTTTACACCGTGAAAAGTACCCGGCGCCATCAGAAGAATGCTGTGCGGCTTTGGTTCATACCGTTTGCCCTCCACCAGATAACTGACCCGACCGCCTATGAAATAATAAACCTCATAATAGGGATGACAATGAAGCGCAAAGGAATCTGTAGGTTCGTTGGTCACCGAATAATGAAAGCTGATGTTCTCACGTTCTATATTTTCGCCCATTTTTTCATCCCCTTTTCGCTGTATTGTGTATAGTATAACGCAAAATCGTGATTTTTGCAATATACATCTTTCGTTTTTCCATTGGCAATTTCCGTTTTGGCTGATATACTTAATATGGACAGCACTGCTGTATTTTACCATGAAAGGAACGATGAAACTATGCAGATTGGTGCACAGCTTTATACTCTCCGCACTTACCTTCAGAACGAAGCAGATATGCGTATCTCTCTGAAAAAGGTAGCAGAAATGGGCTACAAGGTCGTCCAGGTATCCGGACTCGGTCCCATCGATCCCCGCGTACTGCGCGAGATCTGTGACGAAAACGGCCTGAAGATCGCCCTGACTCACGTTTCCGCCGACCGTATCCTCTATGATACCGAAAAACTGATCGCCGAGCACGATATCCTCGGCTGTGATTACATTGGTCTGGGCGGCATGCCCGACAAATACCGCACCGACTTCTGGGTAGAACAGTTCGCCAAGGACTTTATGGAACCCGCCAAGAAGATCGCTGCCGCAGGCAAATACTTCATGTATCACAACCATGCCTTCGAATTCGAACGTCTTCCCAACGGCAAGCTGTTCCTCGAAGTGCTGATGGAGACCATGCCTGCTGAACTGATGGGCTTCACCATCGATACCTACTGGGTACAGGCCGGCGGTGCTGACCCCGTTCAGTGGATCGAAAAGCTGAAAGACCGTATCCCCTGTGTACACTTCAAAGACATGTCCGCTCTCTCCAACAACACCACCATCATGGCTCCCGTCGGTGAAGGCAACCTGAACTGGCCTGCCATCATCAAAAAGCTGGAAGAGCTGGGCACCACCAAATACGCTCTGGTCGAACAGGACACCTGCCGTGAGAGCCCCTTCGTCTGCCTGAAGAAGAGCCACGACAACCTGATCAAGTTCGGCTGCCACGACTAAAAACCTCTTTGATCGCGGGATCTCTTTTCCCGCACAATGCCAAAGGCACAGAATCGCCGGCTTCCGGCGTAAAATATCACTAAAGGAGTTTTTACTATGGATCATGTAAAATTCGGTATTATCGGTGTCGGTAATATGGGTACTTCCCATTCCAAGAACATCATCGCCGGCGCAGTTCCCGGCGGTGTTCTGGTAGCAGTAGCTGACCGTGACCCTGCCCGCCGCGAATGGGCAAAAGAGAACCTGCCCGGTGTTACCATCTTTGAAGAGGGCGACGATCTGATC
>JAFQND010000328.1 GCA_017396055.1 Oscillospiraceae bacterium | reverse complement strand
CAACAGAAGTGGGAGCGATCAGACCGGCGACCATGGTAACGATGATCGGGAAGAGGATGCGGGTGGTTCTGGTGACGTTCTTGGGGCTGTAAGGCATGCGGATGAGACGCTCTTTCTTAGTGGTGACCAGCTTGATGGCGAAGGGCTGTACAATGGGTACCAGAGCCATGTAGGAATAAGCGGCAACAGCGATCGCACCGACATAGGTGGAATCGAAGATCTGGGATACCATGATAGCGGTGGGGCCGTCAGCTGCACCGATGATACCGATGGAAGCGGCGTCCTTCATCTCGAAGCCCAGCAGAGCTGCAACTGCGACGGTGAAGAAGATACCGAACTGAGCAGCGGCACCAAAGATCATCATCTTGGGGTTGGACAGCAGAGGACCGAAGTCGATCATTGCGCCGATACCGATGAACAGCAGGATGGGCAGCGCTTCAGAGGCCTCGATGGTGGTCTCAAACAGCCACTGAACGATACCGTGAACTTCACCGATACCCTCAAGGGTCTGGTCGATAGCGCCGGAGAAGGGAAGGTTTACCAGAATAGCGCCGAAGCCCATGGGCATCAGCAGAGCGGGCTCGAAGCCTTTCTCGATGGCGAGGTAGATCAGCAGGCCGCCGATCACGTACATGACCAGCTGCTGCAGAGTGATCGCCGTAACGCCGTCAATAAGGAACGAGAGGCTGGACAGCAAAGATTCCATTTTTGTTTCACTCCTGTTTTTTCTTTCAGAGAAGTATGCGACAGTAAAAAAAGACCAATGTCCCCATTCAAACAAGGACACAGGTCTCGTCATTCAAAGTCAAACCATGACGCGGTGCGTCCGAGATGTTGATCTAACTGCATCAGCAATGCCGACTACTCCCCTGAGTATTTTTAACAGCAACATTATATCATGTGAAAGACGAACTGTCAATTGCTTTTGCGTCAAGTCAAAGTAAAGTTTTCAGAATTCTGTAACCGTTTCGTCATCGAACTGTAAACGAATTTTTCCAATTATTAACAGTCTGTCATCGTATTACTGCGAAAAATATGCTATACTATAGTTGTAAGAATAAATACGACTCAGCAGAAAGGACGGATCACATGAAGACCTTCGCCGCAGTACTCACTGCAGTTTTTTCCACAGCCCTCGGCCTGCTGGCCGGCCTGGAACTCATCCGGCTGCTGATGGCGCCCAAAAGCCGTTATATCAGCATTGACTGACGAAATGCACTGCCGCCCGGCAAAAACCGGGCGGTCTTTTTTTGTCCCCGGCCGGGATAGATCCGGCGAAAGACACGGAAAAACAAAAAACGGGACGCATTTCTGCGTCCCGCCTTTTAAAGCGAAAGCTTATTCGATGGTGACACCCTCGATGCCGGCCAGGTCAGCGGCATACTCGGAAACTTCCTCAACTTCCTCAACAACGGGAGCGGGAGCTTCTTCAGCCAGGGTAGCACGGATGGACAGGCTGACCTTCTTCTTGTCGGAGTCAACGTCGATGATCTTTGCATCAACTACGTCGCCTACAGCCAGCTTGTCGGAAACCTTGGCGATGCGCTCGTTGGCGATCT
>JAFQND010000327.1 GCA_017396055.1 Oscillospiraceae bacterium | reverse complement strand
GTGATGCAGATCTTTGCGTCAAAGCCGAGAGCTTCTTTGATGGAGGCGGCGGTGATGCCCGCCATGATGGAGATATAGACCTTGTTCTTTTCGCCGGCCGCACGGAGCCCTATGGCAGCATCGGAGAAGAACTGCGGCTTGACGGCAATGAGGATATAGTCACAGACCTTTGCTACCTCTTCTCCGGAGGAAAGAGCGGTCAGACCGATGTTGGAAAGGGCATCGGTTTTATTGGTATCGGGGTCGTATCCGTAAAATTCAAACTGTCCGGCCATTTTGCGGGCGGCTCCTCTGAGGATCGCAGAGGCCATGTTGCCGCAGCCGACAGCACCTAATTTCAGCATAAAAGCACTTCCTTTGTTTTCTGTTTGGAAACGGTTGTTTTTCATTATAGCACCAGCAAAAGAAAATGTCCAGTAAAAGCAAAAAAGGCTTGCCCCCATCGCACAAAAAAGTTATACTGAAGTTGAGCAAACCCGGAAAGGATGATTTGATGTCTATCGTTATCGATAACGAAAAGCGCGTATTCACTCTCCGCACCAAAAACACCACCTATCAGATGATGGCCGACGAGCTGGGCGGTCTTGTACATCTCTATTACGGTTCCGCTGTGGACGGTTGTGCGATGGATCATCTGGTACAGCGTTACAGTATGTCCTTTGCCCCCTGCCCCACCGATATCGGCATGCTGCGCAATTATTCGTTTGATTATCTGCCGCTGGAATATTCCTCCTGGGGCAGCGGCGATTACCGCACCACCGCTGTGAAGGTGACCTTCCCCGATGGCTCGAATGCCCTCGACCTGCGCTATGACAGCCACAAGACCTTCAAAGGCAAGACTCCTCTTGCCGGTCTGCCCGCCGTTTATGCAGACGAAGACGAGGCCGAGACCCTGGAGATCACCCTGAAAGACCGCTTCAGCGAAGTCTATGTGGTGCTGAGCTATTGTGTACTGCCCGAATTTGACGCCATTGCCCGCTCGGTCAAAGTGATCAACCGCACCGGCGCAGAGCTTGTTGTCAACAGCGCACTCTCTGCCATGGCCGATTTCCGCAGCGATGAGTATGATCTTCTCACCTTCGGCGGACGCTGGGCCCGTGAGCGCAACATGGAGCGGATCCCCGTCCACAACGGCAAGATCGCTGTCGAGTCCCGCAGAGGCGCCTCCAGCCATCATCAGAACCCCTTTATCGTGCTGTGCGACAAAACTGCCACCGAGGATCAGGGCTGCTGCTATGGCCTTTCCTTTATCTACAGCGGCAGCTTTACCGCCTTTGCCGAGACCGACCAGATGGATCAGACCAGACTGGCTATCGGTCTGAACCCCGACAACTTCAACTGGAAACTGGACGACGGCGAGACCTTCCAGACCCCCGAGGCAGTATTCGTCTGCGGTACCGAGGGCTTTGGCTCCATGTCCCGCAATTTCCACAAGCTCTATCGCGAGCATCTCTGCCGCGGTAAGTATAAACATGCCCGACGCCCCATCCTCATCAACAACTGGGAAGCCACCTATTTCAAATTCGACGAGGAAAAACTGTTCCGCATTGCCGAACAGGCACAGAAGCTGGGTGTCGAGATGCTGGTCATGGACGACGGCTGGTTCGGCAAACGCGAAAACGACCACAGCGGTCTGGGTGACTGGTTCGTCAACGAACAGAAGCTCAAGGGCGGCCTGAATCCGCTGGTCGAGCGGATCAATTCCATCGGCATGAAATTCGGTATCTGGTTCGAGCCCGAGATGATCTCGGAGGATTCCGACCTCTATCGCGCCCATCCCGACTGGTGCCTGCATATGCCCGGACGCGAGCCCCTGCGCAGCCGTATCCAGCTGACCCTGGATATGAGCCGTGCGGATGTCAGAGACTATCTCTATGAGCGGCTGTACTCCATCCTCTCGAGCGCCAACATTGCCTATGTCAAATGGGACATGAACCGGTCCATGGCTGTCGTTTACTCGATGCTTCTGCCCGCAGAAAAACAGGGCGAAGTCTATCACCGGTATATTCTCGGTCTGTACGAGCTTCTGGAGCGCATTGAGTCTGCCTTCCCCGATGTTCTGTTCGAGGGCTGTTCGGGCGGCGGCGGACGGTTTGACCCCGGTATGCTTTATTACCATCCCCAGATCTGGTGTTCGGACGACAGCGACGCCATCGAACGCCTCGAGATCCAGTACGGCACCTCCTTCTGCTATCCCGTTTCCACCATGGGCGCCCATGTATCGGCTGTTCCCAACCACCAGACCGGCCGCGTGACTCCTCTGAACACCCGCGGCGTGGTGGCCATGTCCGGTACCTTCGGCTATGAGATGGACCTGGGCAAGATGACCGAAGAGGAAAAGGAAGAGGTCAAAGTTCAGATCGAGACCTTCAAGAAATATTACGATCTGATCAGCTACGGCGATTATTACCGCCTCTCCAACCCCGCAGAAAACCATCGCTATACCGCGTGGGAATTTGTCTCTGAGGATAAAAAGCGGGCACTGCTGAACTATGTTTCTGTTCTGCCCCAGGCAAACCCCGCTCCCCGGATCATCAAGCTTCGCGGACTCGATCCCGATACCTGCTATGAAGTAGAGGGTCTCAAGCTGACCGGCGCCGCACTGATGCAGGGCGGTATTCTGATGCCTGTTATGTCGGGCGACCATCAGGCACTGCAGATGGAGATCAGAGCACTGTAACCGGTACCGGAATCGTATCGTCATCTTTCACGGGCTGCGGTAAGCTGAAAACAGAGCTTGCCGCAGCTTTTCTTTTAGGAGGGAGCCTCATGGCGCGAAAGCTTTTCTGTGAAATATCGCCGCTTGCCTACCGGATCTCGGCCGGCAAAGAAGTGACTAAGCGTTATCTTTCGGATGGGATCAAAACTTTTCTGGGAAAACAGTCCCTGGCAGAAAAGCGCTCGACCCTGCTGCCGGCGGTGATCTATGAGCATCAGTCGCTGATCAGAAGAAAGCTGGGAGATGCCGACCCCGTGCTGCAGGAAAACAAGGCGGTGAACCTCTCGCTGGCGGCGCCGAAGGTGGACGGCATCCTGATCAGGCCGGGCGAGACTTTTTCCTTCTGGCATCTGGTGGGAAGCTGTACCGAAAAGAAGGGTTACAAAGAGGGATTGACCATCCGGCAGGGAGTCCCCCAAAGCGGCATCGGCGGGGGGATGTGCCAGTTTACCAATCTGATCCACTGGATGGTGCTTCACAGTCCGCTGACCGTCGTCGAACACCATCACCACGACGGCGTGGATCTCTTTCCCGATTTCGGGCGGAAAGTCCCCTTCGGCACGGGAACATCGATCTTATGGAACTATAAGGACTACCGTTTTTACAATGACACCGACCAGACTTTTCAGCTCTCGGTGCGGGTGACCGACCGGTATCTCTGCGGCGAACTGCGGGCAGAGCGAAAACTCCCTCACAGTTATCACATCCGTACAGAGGAGGAATTTTTTACCCGGGAAGCGGACGGTGTTTACCGCTGCGGCGAGGTCATACGGGAAGTGGCGGACAAAAGGACGGGACAGATTCTCGAAAGAGAAGTCATCAAGAAAAATCACGCAAAGGTGCTGTATGACCCCCTGCTGATCGGGCCGGAACGGTTCCGATAAAAAAAGATCCTCCCCGAAAGGGAGGACCTTTTTTATTCTCTGGCAGCTTTTGCCATGGCGACGATATTGGCGGCGGGTACGTTGGGCAGGACCTCCTCGTGGCTGGGAGAGATCACGATATTGGGACCAAGAATATCTCTGACCCGCAGGACCTCCTCACGGATCTGTTCGGGTGTTGCGTGAACAAAAAAGCTCTGGGCATCGATACCGCCCACAAAGGCGAGATCGTTTTTATACTGAGAAAGGCTTTTTGCATCCATGCCGACAGCTTTTGCCTGAATGGGATGAAGGATATCCACACCGGCATCGATCAGATCCGGAATGATACGGGCAATGGAACCGCAGGAATGGAGCATGATCTTCTGGTTGTATTTTTTGCCGACGGCGATCAGCCGTTTGAAGGACGGAAGCACAAATTTCCGGAACAGCTCGGGAGAGATGAACAGATCCAGCTGGGTGCCGAAATCATTGCCGAAGAACATGACACCCGCCCGGTCGCCAAGTCCCGAGAAGAATTTCTCGTTGGCTGCCACATAAAAGTCGACGATGCGTTCGGTGACGGCTTCGACCACTTCGGGACACTCATACATCTTGATAAAATAGTTCTCCATGCCGAAAAAGTCTGCTGCCATATGGAAAAAGGGCGACCACATGCCGGTAAAGATCATCTTGTCGGGGAATGCTTCGATCTGGCGGTAGATATCGGTAAAATCACAGTAAGCGGGGTCCGGCCAGGGATAACGGTCCACATCGATCAGCTCTTCGGCATCGGCGAAAAATCCCGGCGCACCCAGTGTTTCGCGTCCGGATGTACC
>JAFQND010000326.1 GCA_017396055.1 Oscillospiraceae bacterium | reverse complement strand
GAAATTGCCCGGCTTTATGCTGTGACCATAGACGACCTCTACCGCAAGGAATCTATCGGTTATGAAAACTATGCTTCCAGGCTGCTGTCCGTTTACGAAGACAGCCGTGACCCAAAGGATTTTGCCCCTGCTGATGCCGAATATCAGCGGCTTCTCGCCTCGGGAAATGTGACGATGAACGATCTGCGCAGCTATGGCATCCTGTACCAGTACCACACCTATACCTGCCAAAAGCGCGCTCTGGAACTGTTTGATCAGGCGATCGCCATGGGCGAGGAAAATGACCCCGAAATGTATCTGCGGGTACGGCAGCAAAAGATCGGTTTTCTCTCTTCGCTCGGCAAGGGGAAAGAATGTGTCCGTGAATGCCGCTCTGCCGCTGAAACACCCGATGCAAGGCTCAGCGACTATATTCTGATGATGTGTGCCTGCTGTAATGCCCGCGAACCGGATGAAGGACTTCGCTGCTGCCAGAGAGCTGCCGCGCGTTTTCCCGACTCTGTCCATGTCCACTATTACAGCGGTGAGTTCCATTATCAGAAAGAACAGTTTGAAGAAGCGCTCATCTGCTGGGAGAAAGCCATCGCGCTGGACTATGACCTGATCGACGCCCATCATTCCATTGGGGAATGTTACGAAAAACTGGGCCGGTACGAAGAAGCTGCTGCCAAATGGCGCGAGATCCGCAGCTGGCTCGTCGACCACGGCCTTGAAGTGGAGACCGCCTATTATGACAGACGCTTGGAAAAGCTGAAAGAATAACGGAGGACTTTTATGATCATCAAAAAAACGACTGACATTGACCTGCTCGTCCGATTGCGAATGGACTATCTTTTCGATAAAAAAGAACGGCCTGCAGATACTGCAGCGCTGCAGGCGAATCTTCGAAACTATTTTTCCCGTCATATTACTGCCGGTGATTTCCTGGCTGTTATTGCAGAGGAAAACGGAGAGGTCTTCTCAGCCGCCCTGATGACCTTTTCCGAACGACCTCCCCGGTCAGCTGAACCACTGGTCATCGGTACCGTTTACAGCGTCTATACCTACCCTCACCATCGCCGCAAGGGGTATGCCCGAGCCGTTATGACCTCACTGTTGGACGAAGCGAAGTCTATGGGAGTCATAGTCATCGAACTTCTCGCCACACCGGACGGCGAAGCTCTTTACCGCTCCATGGGATTTCGCGAGACCGATTACCGCTATCTGCGGATGAAAGCCGAATGATAAAAAGGCCGCACCTTTTTCAGGTACGGCCTTTTTCCTTTTATACCAGAATATCCTCCAGCTTGCGCTTGGGAACATAGTGCACATCGTTTTCGTCGCGGTAGTAAGTGGTTTCCTTACCCTCTGCTTCCACCAGATGGATCTCTTCATCCGGCACGCCAAGCGCAATGACCAGCGAAGGAACGATGTTCTCTTCAAAGCCCAGCAGCTCAGACAGTTCCTTTTTCTTAAAGCTGCCGATCATACAGCCGCCAAAGCCTTTTTCTGCGGCTGCCAGCAGCAGGGTCTGGGCAGCAATACCCACGTCCATCAGGTTCTGTCCGCAGGTGGTGTCATGACAGATGGTCACAAAACCGGTGGGGCGATGTCCCTCATAGGGCAGATTCAGATGTGCCAGCGCACCGGCCCACATGGTCAGCGCCTGAACAGCATCCACTTCGCTCTTTTCCGAAGAGATATGGTACCGCAGAGGCAGCCGGTTTGCAGCAGAGGGCACCAGTCTTGCCAGATCGACCAGTTCCAGCATCTCTTCTCTGGTGATGCGGCGGGATTCGTCATAGCCGCGGTAGCTTCTGTTTTTGAGCACAAGATCTTTCAGCATAATCTTTTCTCCTTTTGGGTATTACAGTTTCATAATAATGTCCCGGATAACCTCTTCCTCGATGGGAGCAGCAAAAACGCCTTCGCTGAACTCCACGATCGAGCCGATCCCGTTCTGCACCACAAAGCGCAGCCGGCCGTTTTTGACCTTTTTGTCGGTATAGAGTTTTTTCACCACTGCCTCGCGGTCGATATATGCCGGGATCGTGACAGGAAGATCTGCCCGTTTCAGAAGGCCAATGACAGCCTGCTGTTCTTCTTCGGTCATATATCCCATTTTACCCGCCAGCTTTACTTCGGCCGCAAGACCGATGGCAAGAGCCTCACCGTGCAGCAGGCGATAATCACTGACCGTCTCAACAGCCCGTCCGACCGTGTGGCCAAGATTCAGTACCTCGCGAAGGCCGCTTTCCCGTTCGTCCTGCATGACGACTTCATATTTGATGCGGCAGTTTTCGTGGGCGATATACTCGCAGGCATCCTTTTCCAGCTTCATCAGCCCGTCCATATGCGCGTCCAGATAATCGAACAGTTCACGGCTCGCCAGGCAGGCGTGCTTGATCGTCTCGGCAAGACCGCTGGATACCTGCCGGGCAGGCAGCGTCTTCCATGCGGCAACATCGATATAAACTTTTTTCGGCTGATTGAACAGACCGATCAGATTGGTGGCAAGCGGTGTATCCACTGCCGTTTTTCCGCCGACAGAAGCATCTGCTGCTGCAAGCAAGGTCGTGGCATAGTTGATAAACGGTACGCCTCTGCCGAATGTACCGGCGACAAAACCGGCGAGGTCGGTGACTACACCGCCGCCGACCGCAATGATACAGCAGTCACGCCGATAACCCTTTTCCAGCATGGCGTCCTCGACCCATTCCTTTGTGGCACGGGTCTTGCTTTTCTCACCTGCCGGAAAGGCGAAAACGTCCGCTCTGAAGCCCGCTGCCAGCAATTTTTCGGCAATGGGTACAGCATAAAGCCCTTCTACTGTGCTGTCGGTGACAACAGCGAATTTATTTACCTTCACAAGTCCGCTTTGCAGGTCGGCAATCAGTTTATCCACAAGGCCAAACCCGATCTCGATCTCATAGCTGTCATCAACGACCCGCTTCAGCTCAACCTGAAAATTTCCCATCATACTCTCTCCTTTTCTTCTATTATAGCGCCTTTTCTTTGTCTCCGTCAATCTTCTCTTGCAAATATCCCCGGGATGTTCTATACTGAAAACAGAAGTTACCGGAGGTGAGTGTATGGATATCGGCGAAGCAGTCAGACAGCGTATTCTGGCCCTGTGCAAAGAAAAAGGATTATCCGTCAACCGGCTCTGCAGCCTCAGCGGCGTCACGCAATCCACCGTCAACAACATCGTCAGCGGCCGCAACAACAGCACCACCGTCTCCACCATCAAAAAGCTGTGTGACGGGATCGGTATCTCCGTCGGCGAGTTTTTCGACTCGGAATTGTTTTCTCACCTGGAACAGGAGATCAAATAAAACGGGAGCAGCTTTCTGCCCCCGCTTTTTTCATTTTTTAATATAGTCACAGACCATTTTGGCAAAAACATTGTTTCCGTTTTCGTCATAGGCAGCCACATAGGCGGTATGTGTACCATGCATCTCGATACATTCATAGCCGCTCTTGCCGAAATCTTTCAGTGTCGCCAGCACAAGCTTTGTCTGCTCATAGCGGCCCGGCATATCATGATCCGAAACGATAAACAACATGGGCGGATATTCGCCCTCTTCACAGATATGATAAAGCGGCGCAGCCTCGTCGACGATCACTCTTCTGGAATCAATACCGCGTTCTCTGAGAACATTGAAGTGGGTGGTGGGCTGTCCGGCATCATGGATAAAACCGGTAAAATCGACAGGTTTCAGCTTATAGGGTGCCAGATATTTCTTGTCAAAACAGAGCATCATCGAAAGATATCCGCCTGCGGAGCTGCCGCCGACATAGATCTCACCGTTTCCGCCATATTCGCCGATATGCTTCTTCACCCACGCTGAGGCCATGGCAGAATCCCGGATAAACTCAGGATACACCGCAGTGGGATACATCCGATAATCCGCGCTGGCAAAACCGATACCGTTGGCTGTCAGATACTCAGCGATCCGGACCATGCCGCTGCCGCCTTTGCTGCCGTTCTCGATCCCGCCGCCGTGGAAATAGAG
This sequence comes from Oscillospiraceae bacterium, assembly GCA_017396055.1. Lineage (GTDB taxonomy): Bacteria > Bacillota > Clostridia > Oscillospirales > Ruminococcaceae > Faecivivens. Next base: position 12,131 of record JAFQND010000326.1, on the reverse strand, counting down.
AAAGACAGGATACTCTCCGCTGTCGGGGCAGTAAAGATCCAGTTTCTGTTCATCCAGCTTTCCGTAAGAGATATTCTCGTAAATTTTCATGCCGCATACCTACTTAATATTTATACAGGCCGTATTTTTCCAGCAGCTTCCTGCCGGTAAGATACAGGGTTTTCAGCTGTTCCTTCTTCAGATCGGCAAAGGGCGGTTTGTAAGAATCGACCTCAAAGGTGAAATACCCCTTGAATCCGGAGTTGATAATGCCCCTCATCAGGTCATCATAATCGAAATTGCCCGCATAGGGCTGCAGATGCAGGTCATGTCTTCCGTCGTTATCATGAATGTGCAGAGCCTTCAGGTTGCTTCCCAACGTGACCAGTTCATCGTGGGTGCTCACTTTCTGAATATGCGCATGACCAATATCCCAGCAGGCACCGAATCCCGGATGCCCCAGCGAAGTGATAAAGGCATTCATTTCCTCTGCCGTCATGGGGAAATACTGCCCGGCCATATTGACTTCACAGCTGTTTTCGATGAGAATATTCACGCCGTATTCTTCCATATACGGGATCAGCGAACGGTAAAAGGGGCGGTTGGCTTCAAAATAAGCATCACTGTCCCCGGGGTAGAGATAGCTGCGGCTGATACCGGAGTGGGTTACACTGTTCTGAATCCCCAGCAGACCGCAGGCTTCGATCGAACGTATCATCGACAGAACACCGTTTTTGTGATCGTAATCTTCGCCGCCCAGGGGGTTATACGCCGGCGCATGTGCCTGTACAAAGACAAATCCCAGCTCATCAGCAGCGGCCTTTGCTTCTGCCACGTATTTTTTCCAGTCGTCCTCCAGAAAATGATGTACATTTCCCATGGCGCGGTAAAAACTGTAGTCCAAAAGCCGGAATCCGGTATCCTCATAAAAGCGGACGACCTCCGCAGGTGTATCGAAATATGGATAGCTGTCAATAATCGTCGTGGCGATCTTCATGTGACCGACCTCCCGTCCATTTACTGTTTTCATTATAGCGCGTCAGCAGGGGCATTGCAAGTAAAAACATGGCGGATTTTCTGTTATCTCTTGATTCCTTCCGACCAATGTGCTAAAGTGAGGATAGTATAACCGAAAGGATTGATCCGTATGGAAAATAAAGTTGTTCTGATTCTTGTCGACGGTATGCGCCCCGACGCCGTCCTCACCTGCGACAACAGCTATCTGCGTGACCTTCGTGCGAAAGCTACCCACTGCTTTGCTACGAAAACTGTTTTTCCCTCTGTGACCCTGCCCTGTCATACCTCGCTTTTCCTCGGCGTAGACCCTATCCGCCACGGAATTACCACCAACATCTGGATGCCTCCCGTACGGCCCATTGACGGCATTTTTGAAGCTGTCAGCCGCATGGGTAAGAAATGCGCCATGTTCACCAACTGGCAGCAGCTGCGCGATCTGGGCCGCCCTGACTCCATGTCGATGGCTTATCTCTATCGTCAGAGCATGGATACTGCCACAGAATGGGCCAACGAAGACAAGATGACCCAGATGACCATTGACTATATCAAAGCCGAAGAGCCCGATTTTACCTTCCTCTATCTGGGATGTGTCGATGAAGTAGGCCATCGTACCGGCTGGATGAACGAAGAGTATCTCCAGACCGTCTCTCACGCCGGCGAATGTATCCGCCGCGTCATGTATTCCCTCCCCGAAAATTATCAGTTCATCATCGTCGCTGACCACGGCGGCCACGGACGCTCCCACGGTACCGAAATGCCCGAAGACATGACCATTCCGCTGCTCTGTGTCGGTTCTGTCTTTGAAGAAGGCAAAGAACTCGAATCCGCCAGTATCAAGGATATCGCCCCCACTGTCGCAAAAATTCTTGACGCTTTCCCCTCGCCCGAATGGGAAGGAACCAGCATTATCTGATAACACAAAAGCTCTCCTGTATCACACAGGAGAGCTTTTTCATCCAAAGAAAAACGGCGCCGCCCAGAAGGGCAGCACCGTTTTTTAAATCAGTTGAGAATGAACCGATTCTGTCAGTCAGACAATTAAGCCTGAGAAGCAGACCATTCCTGAGCCTTGCGGTTGATCTCAGCCAGCTCAGCAGCAACGTCAACGTCCTCGCCGATGATAGCGCGAGAGAAGATGGAAGCCAGGGTGGGCTGGATAGCAGTCTGGTAGAAGGGGTTGATCTCGTAGCCGGGATGGGTAGCTTCAGCAATAACGCGAGCGTTCATTGCACGCCAGATATCCCACTCGGGCCAAGTAGCCTGAACAGCCAGGTTGGGAGAGAAGGCGGGGCCCCACTGCTCTTCGTTCCACATAGCAGCTTCGGTGGTCATGTTCTTCAGCAGATGCCAAGCCATGATAGCGTCGTCGCCAGTGGTGGTAGCAGCCATACCCATGCCGTCGCAAGGAGTCCAGTTACCGCCGTTGTTGCCCCAGTGCATTACAGGAACGAACTTGGAGGTGTAGAACTCTTTCTGGGACTCGTCTTTGTAGATAGCAGAGGTCATCTTTCCGCCGCCGCCATCGATGTAGATAGCGATGTCGTTGTCAGCGGTGCCCCACAGCTCGTTGCCCTTACCGGTAGAAGCAGCTTCAGGCATGGTAGCGGTCAGGTCGCAAACCCATTCAACAGCCTTGGTGTACTCAGCAGAGTCCATCTTCCATTCCAGACCAGCGTGGTCATCCCAAGAACCTACGCACTCGACAGCGCCGAAGTACTCGGTGGTGGGAACCATGAAGGACATGTTCAGAGAGTTCAGAGCGGTGAAGGAACCGTAGTTCTGCTTGCCGGTAACAGGGTTGGTACCGGTCATCTTCAGAGCCTTCTCCAGAACTTCTTCAGGAGTGGGATACTCGGACAGAGGCTCAACGCCCCACTGTTCGAAGATCTCTGCATCGTACATAACGATACGGTAACCTACTGCCCAGGGCAGAGTGATGGTCTGGGTACCGTCGTAAGAAGTGCAGTTTGCATGAGACTTCCAGCCAGCTGCGAAGTTGTCTTCGTAAACGAACTCGGTGTCAGCTTCGAGGAAGGGATTCAGGGACTGAGACAGACCCTCTTTGAAGTACTCGGGCTGGAAAGCGCCGCCCTGGGTGAACAGGTCGGTAGAAGCAGACATCAGGATGGTCTGCATCTTAGCGGAAGCGTTATCCCAAGGAACAGAGACGAACTCAACAGTGATGTTGGGGAAGTCTTCCTTCAGGTACTTGGAAGAGTAGGTGTTCCAACCTTCAGCGTCGGTCTCCTTGGTGGAGTTGATGCCGTCTTCCAGGTTAGCGCCGCAGATAGAGATAACGAAGGTATCCTTGGTCTTCAGATCTTCGGGAGCCTTCAGACCTTCAGTGGTACCAGCGTTGCCGCCTTCAGCGGGTTTGTCCTCGGTCTTCTTGTCGCCGCAGGAAGCCAGAACAGACATGGTCATGGCTGCAGCCAGAAGCAGAGTAAACAGCTTTTTCATAGTTACACCTCATTTGACAAAGCCCCGTGGGGCCGTTGTTATATTGAGACGGGAGGGCGGGTTAAAACCCTCCCATCAACCAACCGAATGAATTGAATTACTGCTTTACACCGGACAGAGCGATAGACTCTACGATGTAGCGCTGCAGGAAGATGTACAGAGTCAGGATGGGCAGGATCGAGATGCAGGTCGATGCCATACGAACACCGGGCTGAGTCGACAGACCGCCGTTGGTTGCGAACAGCGCAACACCAACCTGCAGAGTGTACTTCTTGGCAGAGGTCAGGATGATCATGGGCCACATGAAGTTGTTCCAAGAGCCCTGGAAGATCAGGATTGCCAGAGTAGCGACCAGTGCGCCGCACAGAGGCATGTAGATCTGGAAGGCAACTCTCAGCTCACTTGCGCCGTCCATCAGAGCGGATTCACGCAGAGAACCGGGAATGGAGTCCATGTAGGTCTTGGTATAGAAGGTACCGAATACGTAAGCCATAGCTTCCAGCCAGAATGCCCAGTAGGAGTTAACCAGACCGAATTTCTGGAACAGGAAGAACTTGGATACCATGGTAACCTCACCGGGAACCATCATGGTGGACAGGCAGAGCAGCAGAATGAAGCTCTTGCCCTTGAAGGGAACCTTGGACAGGGAGTAGCCGCACATGATTGCGGAAGAGATCGAGATGATCATGTTACCGGCAGCAACCAGCAGGGAGTTACCGATGTACTTGACCATAGGAACGTTGGTGAATGCGACCTTGAAGTTCTTCAGGGAGGGCTCCAGGGGATAGAAGCGGGGAGGGAAGGGGATATCATCGATGGTTACAGCACCGTCGAATGCGGTAGAGATCATCCACCAGAAAGGAATGATCATGGTCAGGGTACCAAGAGCCAGGATGACGATCAGGACGGTCTGATTACCGATCTTCTCGCCCTTCAGGCTGGCGCCTTTCTTTACGGGAGCAGCTTTGGTCATGCTATATCACACTCTCTTTTCTTTCTCAGATTTCTCGGTTTACTTGCAGAGCAGCTGTTAGTCGCCGCTGGTTACCTTGTTGTTGATAGCGGTAAGGATCATCGTGATGATGAACAAGATTACAGCTGCAGCAGAAGCAACACCGACCTCACGAGACAGCCAGGAGTTACGGAAGATGTACATAACCGCGGTATCCAGAGTGCCTGCAGGGTTACCGGCGGAACCACCAATCATCCAAACGTCATCGAAACGACGCATGGTGCTGATGGTCAGCATCATGATCATGAATGCGAAGGTGCCCTTCATGTTGGGAATGGTGATGTACCACCATTTCTGCAGACCGGTAGCACCGTCGATGGCGCCGGCTTCGTAGATCTCACCGGGGATGGACTGCAGACCAGCCAGGAACAGGATGGTGTCGTAACCAACCGAACGCCACAGGCCCATGATAACGATGGACAGACGGGAAATCTTAGGGTTGGTAAGCCAGCCGACAGGGGGGATACCGACCATGCTGAAGGCATAGTTCAGAATACCGTTTTCGGAGGGGTAGAAGATGAAGTTGAACAGCATTGCAACGGCTACAGAAGAAACTACGTTGGGCAGATAGTAAACGCCCTTGAAGAGGTTCTTTACAGCCTTGTTGGAGATCGAGTTGATCATCGAAGCAACGATGAAGCAAACGACAACGTCCAGAATAACTGCAATGACTGCCATGTAGAAGGTGTTCCACAGAGCGTTCCAGAACATGTTATCCTTGATAACCCAGACATAGTTCTTAACACCGCGCCAGGTAGCAGAAATACCGTTGGTCTTCTGGAAGGAGTAGATGATTACCTTAATCATGGGATAGAATACGAAAGCACACAGAGCAAAAAGCATGGGTGCTACGAGAAGGTAACCGGTAAAGTTCTGATTGAACCGATTGGCCTTCTTTTTGGCGGGCTTAGCCGCAGAAGCTGCATTGTTCACTACGCCACATCTCCTTAAGCGTTTTATTTTTTGTGAAAAATCATCGGCTGTGGTCTGAGCAGTAACGTTCAAGCAGCAGACGATAAATTTTCACCGCAGAAGCATCCAACAGCTAGATCCTTCCGGGTCACAGGGTCATATATGGGCACCATGCCCATAACGCGCCTCTTGACGGAATTAATATAACATATCCGTTTCAGCTTGTCAAGGATTATTTGTGCACATTCTCATTCTTTTTTTGTGAAATCACCTTGCTTTTTGTATTTCTGCAACAAAACTTCTAATTTTATCCGGAATCATCTGATTAAAATCATTAACACGACTTTCACTTCATCTTCACGCGCCGTTCATACTTGTTGTTTTCACAAGTGCATTAATCCACTTATGTCCTTTTATTACGCACACAAAATGCTTTTTCTTATATTTTTGTACATTTTGCACCAAATTTATTTTGCTCCACGCAAATCGAAAATGAAAGTTGCTCTCCGATAAAATTGCATTTTTATTCACGTTTTAGGAAACTTGACGAATTTTTACCTCAGATTTGTATTTTGCCAGGAATTCAACCCATTGTATTTTGTCAAAATGTACAAGCGGTTGTTTTTTGGAAGAAAGGCAGCCCTTTCTGTTCCTGCAAAATGTGAAACAGTCTCCTTCCGGTGACGGAAAGAGACTGCTCATTTTTACTTTTTCATATAACCTGTCGAACGGTCCACCTGATGTCCCGGTTCTTCCCCACGAACAAATTTTTCCAGATTTTCCGTAAAGATCGCCATAATGTTCTCATAGGTCTCACGCATGTGATAACCGCCCGAGATATGCGGCGTGATCACCGCGCCGGGGATATGCCAGAGGCGATGATCGGCAGGCAGCGGTTCGGGAGCCGTCACATCAAGCACTGCTCCCATCAGATGTCCGCTTTCCAGCGCGTCACAGAGCGCTTCGGTGTCGATGGCGCTTCCGCGGCCCACATTGATCAGAACAGCCCCTTCTTTCATCAGCGAAAGTCTGCGGGCATCCATCAGCCCTACTGTCTCGACGGTATTGGGCAGGGCCATCGCCACCACATCATATTCCGGCAGCAACCCGTCAAGATCATCGAGCAGAGCCATCTTATCGGCATATCCGTTTTTTTCACGGGGTGTGCGGGTGATGCCGGTGACCGAGGCACCAAGGGCGTGCATCCGTTTGGCATATTCTCCGCCGATATCGCCCATACCGACCACCAGCACTTTGGAAGAGGTGACGCTCTTCACATTTCCCCTGTCCAGCCATGCACCGGACATCTGATTATCCCGGTAAAGATGCAGCCTTTTCATGACCATCAGTGTTGCGCCGACCATATACTCCGAAATAGCGTGACCGTAGCTGCCGGTGGCATTGGTCAGCATTACCGACTCGGGCAGGATGCCGGGACGGCAGTAAAAATCGGCGCCCGCGCTTCCCAGCTGCAGCCAGCGGAGTTTTTTGCATTTCGCCAGTTCTGCGGCAGAGGGTCCGCCCAGGATCACAACGGCGTTTTCCCATGCCTCGTCGGGCACAGGGCCGTCTTCGGTAAAATAGAAATCGAAATCGGGGGCCAGCTTCCGGAATGTTTCACGGTACTGGGGTTCAAAGGGCAGCTGTCCGATCACAACATCACGCATAGGGATATCCTTTCTGAGGGGAACTCAGCCCAGGTCGGGGGTATCGGTCAGCAGAACTTCCAGAGAGCCGGTGCCGTCCACTTCCAGAACGATGATCTCGTTTTCGCCTTCCTTCAGCAGAGGTGCGGGCACATACAGTGTCTTCTGGGGGCCTGCATCGTTCCAGTAGCGGCCCAGGTTGAAGCCGTTGATGATGACGATACCTTTCTTGAAGCCGTCCAGCCGTACCCAGGTATCGGCAGCGGAATCGACGGTGAAGATGCCCTTATAGAAGTTGGTGCCTTCTCTTGCTTCAGAGGGCTGCCAGGCAAGCTGAGACAGATCGTCACAGGTGATCGAGCGAACATCCCAGCCGAAATGCTCGCGCTGACCCAGGAATACGCCGCCGGTGATACCCTTGCGCTCGCCGGGGATCTTTTTGCCGTAGTTGACGCGGCCCATGTTCTCGACAAAGATGTCAACACGGACAGATTCGTTCATACCCAGCTGGATCTGCAGATCGGGAAGCTCGGTGGGTTTGCAGCGGTTGATGATGCCGGCCAGTTTTCCGTCCAGGAAGATCTGTGCGCGGTCGTGTACACCGTCAATGGTCAGGGGCAGCTTTTCACAGGGGCCTTCGATGACACTGCTGTAATGGATAAAGCCGAAGTCCTGGTCCATCTCTTCCATGGTCAGAGGAGCAGCAGCCTTTACGGGAACAGAGAGAGCATCCAGATTGTCCAGCAGAGGAGCCATCTCGGTCAGGGCTACCTTGCCGTAAGCCGCTTTGGGAGAATTGTGGACATCCATTTCGGGAACTTTTCCGAAGCGCTCTTCGATAACAGCCTTGATCTCGTAGTATTTGGGGGTCATGTCGCCGGCCTCGCTGAGAGGAGCGTCATAGTCATAGCTTGTGATGGTGGGTGCATAGGCATCGGTGAAGTTCGCGCCGTTGCCGAAGCCGAAGTTGGTGCCGCCGTGGAACATATAGAAGTTCACAGAACCGTTGCAGTCGAGCATCTCGGCAAAGGTCCGGGCGGTATCGTCGCCCTCGCGGACATGATGAGCTTCGTACCAGTGGTCAAACCAGCCGTTCCAGAATTCACAGCACATGACGGGCTGTTCGGGGCGGAAAGCCTTGAGGAAATCAAGATTCTGCTTGCCTTTGCTGCCGAAGTTGGCGGTAGCAAGATATTCGGGCAGAGTGCCGCCGCCCAGCATGAAATAGGTGGGGCCGTCAGAAGTGAAGTACAGGGTGCTGACGCCGTTGTCTTCATAGATCTTTGCCACAGCGCGGAGATAATCTTTGTCATCGCCATAAGAACCATACTCGTTCTCGATCTGGGTCATGATGATATTGCCGCCGTTTCCGGCAAAATAGGGACGGACCTGTTCGATCAGTGCTTTATAATACCGCTCTACTTTGGACAGATAGAGAGGATCGTTGCAGCGCAGCTTGATGTTATTGTATTTCAGCAGCCAGGAAGGCAGACCGCCGAACTCCCATTCGGCACAGATATAGGGGCCGGGACGGAGAATGACATACAGACCCAGCTCCTGTGCGATGCGGATGAATCTTGCGATATCCAGGATACCGGTAAAGTCAAACTGACCTTCCTTGCGCTCGTGGAAGTTCCAGCAGGTGTAGGTCTCGACGGTGTTGAAGCCGCAGGCCTTCAGCTTCTTCAGGCGGTCCTCCCAGTACTCGGGAAAGACGCGGAAGTAATGGATGGTACCCGAAATGATGGTAAAGGGTTTGCCGTCCAGCAGGAAATTATCTTTGTCATAGGTAAGTTTCGGCATGGGAACTCCTCCTTATGGTTATTCGGTTTTATTGTAAAGCAGCAGCGGCTGCTTGTCAATCGCCAGTTATCGTTATTCTGCCAGCAGCTTTTTCGTCCGGGCCCGGTAAACGGTAAAGGTGACCAGTGCGGCACAGATATCCGCGATGGGCTCAGCCAGATAGAGCGCATCGGTACCGCTCAGAGGCAGGACACCCACTTCCACCGCCAGCCAGGGCAGCAGCAGCGCCAGAGGGATCAGCAGAAAGACCTTTCTCAGCAGCGCCAGAAGCATCGAGACCTTTGCCTGTCCCAGTGCCAGGAAGGTGTGCTGACAGCTGACCTGCAGGAAAATAATGCTCACGCCGAACATGAAGATCCGGATGCCGTGGGCGCCGATCTCCAGAAGGGTAACATCGCTGGAAAAGACCCGCATCAATGCCGTGGGCCAGATCTCCACAAATGCCCACACGGCAATACAATAAATACCCATCATCCAGGTCATCAGCTTATTGCATCGTCTGACACGGTCAAAATTCTTTGCACCATAGTTATAACTGATGATCGGCTGTGCACCCTGTGCCAGACCCATCAGCGGCATCAGCAGCACACTCATACAGCTGATCATGACCGATACGGCCGAAACATAGGCATCATCGCCGTATTTCTGCATACCGGAGGTAAAGGCGATCTGGATCAGGCTCTCGGTGGTCTGCATGATAAAGGGAGATACACCCAGCGCCAGCGCAGGAAGCAGGTGTTTCATCCGGGGGATGATGTTGTCCCGCCGGATATGGAGCTTTGTCTTTTTGCCGAACAGGAAACAGAGTACCCAGACTGCCGACACGCCCTGTGAGATTACTGTCGCCAGAGCGGCGCCCCGCACACCCATTCCCAGCGCAAAAATAAATACCGGGTCGAGGATGATGTTGAGGATCGCGCCGATCAATACCGTTTTCATCGACACCGAAGCAAATCCCTGCGAGGTGATGAACGCATTCATACCCAGTGAGATCTGAACGAACACGGTGCCGCACAGATAAATGGTCAGATAATCGTTCGCATAAGGGAAAATGGCCTCAGAAGCGCCGAACATTCTCAGCAGCGGTGCTTTGGTCAGGAAAAAGATCGCCGTCAGCGTGACCGACAGGATCAGCAGTGCGGAAAAACAGCTTGCCAGAATCGCTTCGGCTTCCTGCTGCTTCTTTTCACCCATCCGGATGGAGCAGAGAGGTGCACCGCCCATACCCACCAGCGCCGCAAAAGCGGAGATAATCATGATGATCGGGAAAGAAACGCCCAGGCCAGCCAGAGCAGCAGTGCCGCCGTCGGGCAGCCGGCCGATATAAATACGGTCTACGATATTATACAGTGCATTGATAAGCTGTGCCGTGATGCAGGGAATTGCCATGCGTACCAGAAGTTTTCCGACAGGTGCCGTTCCCAGATCACCGGCAGGTTTTTTTGTATTAGTCATGTGATCTCCTTTCCAAACCGGTTTGTCTTTGTAACCGAATAATGCCTTCGATCATCTTCTTAACCGAAGACGCAGCCATAATGCCGGCCGCCAGCATACAAAACAGAAAGATGGTCGACTGACCCTTGGAAGCAAAGGTGATCCAGTCCCGCTGTACGACCGCGCTCATGGTATAAAACAAACCGCCGCCGGGGATCAGAGGGATCAGGATCGGCACGACAAAGGTCGTGGTCGGCGTTTTGAAAAACCGTGCCAGAATCTCTGCTGTGATGCTGGCGACCATGGCCGAGACCAGATAAGCAATATACTGACTTCCGGTCAGATCGGTGGCCAGAAGACAGACCGACCAGGTCAGCATACCGCCCAGACCGGCGGTGACCAGCTTTTTGCCCCGCATATTATAAAAGATCGCAAAGAAAAGGGTGCCGCCGCCGGCAGCAAGGATCTCGATCAACGCCTTCATACGCCCACCCCCGTCAGAAGCATCGCCGTCGCAACACCGGCTGCAATGAATACCGCCAGAACCACCGCCTCACAGAGTCTGAGGATACCGGCCATCATGTCCCCTGTAATAATATCGCGCAGCGAGTTGAAAAAGGCAGCGCCGGAGATCAGAAGCATGATATTGCCGATGATGATCTTTCCGTAATCGGCGCCGAGCCCCAGCCTGACCGAAAAAATAGCCAGAAGGCCCACGATACAGGAGACCACATAGTTGGAGAACATATTATTGGATACGACTTTTTCCAGAGCGGACATACAGCACCGCAGCACGATGCCCAAAAGGGCAGAAATGATCATATCCTGCCAGTTTCCGCCGAAGAAAGCCGTAAAGGATGCCGCCGCGCCTGCGCTGGCGAGACAGAGCATCCCGAAGCCGTAAACAGGCTCTCTGAGGATCTTATTTACTTCCGGGCGCACCGAGGCGATATCAGGCTTTTCCGAACAGATCCGTCTGGACAGATCATTCAGATGATCCAGTCTGGTCATGTTGACCGAGGAAGAGCTGACCCGTCTTGTCTGGGTGATCATTTCCCCTTCCGGGCTGCGGACCGTCACCACGATACTGGATGTGATCGTGAACACATTGATCTCGTCGCAGCCGTAAGCCGAACAGATCCGGGTGATGGTATCTTCTACTCTTGCCACTTCGGCGCCGCTTTTGAGCATGGCTCTGCCCATCTCGATGGCCAGAGTCAGCATCTCGTTTGTCATGGGTGTCCTCTCCTTTTCGAGGAGTATAAAGGATTTCTCTGAAATTCATTATAGCATTATTTTTCCATGCAGTCCATAGAAAATAAAAATTGATATTTCGCCCTCAGAGCACAAAGAAATCTGAAGTTTTTTCCTTATTATAATAGAAGCTGAAGTTGTGTCCTGAATAAACATAATATCTCAGTTCTGCGGATGTTCTCCCTGCCGACATCCGCAACAGAAAAAAGCCATCCCAAAAGGGACGGCTTTTTATCAGGATACTTTTCCACGGACAGAGAGCGGTCTCCAGCCCGCCATTCTGAGCACCTTCCAGCCGATGTCCTTCCAGTGTTTCAGGTCGGGCAGCTTCTGTTCACAGGCAAGCTGACGGAAGAGTTCGATCGTTTCTTCCACCGTATCGAAAGTTCTGCTGTACTGTTTCATCCGGTATTTTCCTTCGAGGTGCAGCTCGACCGTATATCTGCCGTTTTCCATGGTGGTCTGGATGTAGGTCGCTTCTCCCACCGGCTGCTGCAGCTCCATGATCAGATATTCAAACCTGGACTCGCCCAGGGCACAGAGTGCTGCCGCAACGGGCATGAACTGCTCATCCCGAACCGAAGCAGGCACCGAAACGGTCCAGCAAAGTCCCT